>JAOZMR010000131.1 GCA_029934215.1 Pontiellaceae bacterium
TCTCCACGTAGCAAGTTTCGGTGGCATACCCACCTGCGTTTTCGCATGGTTTTGGGTCGCCTCTTTTCCTGTCTTAGATAATTCCATCAATCAGATTCCTACGTTTCTCACTCAGCCTTTCTTATGTAGAGACCCTTCGCTCCACAGGAATTACCCCGCTTCATCACTACTACGATCTCCTCCGACTCCCGACGGCGTTGACCGTCGGGTCTCCCAAGTTCCTGACAGAACTTTATGCACGCGCTATCCTTCTCGACCCCGCCGTGTGTTATCCGCTCCAAACCGTTTCGATTGGATAACTGCTGGCTTCGGATTCTCTGACACCTTGACCACACGGAACAGCGTAACGAGGCTTACGCAAAGGTTCACTTTCGTTATGGCTCGCACATTCGCAAACACGAAGCTTCAAACAGTCGGTTACCCTTCTGCCTGTCCGTGTTGCTACTCACAACGGTTATTTCATGAGACAAACTCCTTTCAGTTTGTTAGTTCTGCCAAGCTTTGCTTGGCGCACCAAAGAACGCAAAAAAAGACGAACTAAGCGTTTGTGGGGAGTTTCGTCAGAATGATGGGACGGTTTTTGAAGCGGGCGGGAATGGATTTGCTCAGCGAATGAACAGCCCTTCAGAAGGTCCTATCATTTCCGCTCCCGTTGGGTCGCTTCTTTTTTGGGAATACAAAAAGCACGTTCGGGATACCTCAGGTCTGCCGTCGATCATTCTGCAAACCATCCCTGACCCACTCTGAAGTTCCTCTAGCGATAGCGGGTGGTGAAAAAATGCGAAGAATCGGTGCGCGGAATCTGTGCGGAACGCGTTTTCACCACCCGCTATCGCTAGAGAAACTTCGGAGGAGGTCAGAGAAAAGGGATTGAAAAGGCTGCATTCAACTTGCGATACAAAACTCGAAAATGGGCGTTTTGTATGAGGGCTGGTACTAATTTTCTTTTTTATGAACCGTATTTCAAACAGGTTAGTTCTGCGTGGCACCTGAGCACCCAAAGACCAAAGCAATAAGTGTTTTAGAGGTTTTTGAGAATGAGGCAGGAACGAGTTTTCACAACGAATGAAGTACGCAACGAATCGATCGGAACCCAGACAGTATCTTCCATAATTTGGAACGAAACCATGGTTTCTTTGAATGTAAAGCGAGCTTTTCGCTCGCGCCACTTTCGTATGTTTTTTTTGGTCGCGTTTTCATCTTTCATTTATTCGGTTGATTTTGATAGTCTATGAGGCTATGCAAAAATACCTCCCAATCCATCTTCTTTTTTTAGCGCTTCTTTTTACGGGGTGCGAACGTTCCGAGTGTTCCGAGTGTGTGACTTCTTCTGTTGCCTCTCAAAAACAAACGCAGCCGTTTCCTATCAAGCGGATTGCATCTCGTGTGGCCGACCGATTGCCGAATGTTCATCTTAATCGTGATGATTTTGATGATAAGCTCGCCAATAATGCGCTTATGCTGTTTATTGATTCGCTCGATTATGGTCATTCCTATTTTCTCGCAACAGATCTGGCCGAGTTCCGCCTGAAGGCATCTTTTCTGGATGATCAGATCAAGGCTGGAAATGCCGATTTTGCGCACGTTGTTTTTGATCGGTTTAAGGAGCGTTTGGACGATCGAACGGCCTATGCGTATAAGTTGCTTGACGAGGGTTTTGATCTCGATGTCGATGAAACGTTTCGATGGAAACGTGATAAGGAGCCGTGGGTTGAAACGAAAAAGGAGTGGGACGAGTTGTGGCGCAAGAGGATTAAGAACGAGGTGGTTGCTCGCGTGGCCGCGCTCGAGGCCGAGCCTGAAGAGGATGCGGTTGTTTCGACGAATGTTGTGGAGGCAGCAGAGGTTCTCTCGCCCATCGAGTTTGTTCGTGAACGTCATAAGCAGTACCAACTCTCAATCGAAAATAATTTTGACGAGGAGACGGTGCTTCAGCGTTATTTGAGTGCTTTTGCTCGAAGCTATGATCCGCATACCGATTATCTTTCGCCGCGTGGTGTTGAGGATTTTGATATTCATATGAGCCTATCTCTTGTTGGTATTGGTGCGATGCTTCGGAGCGAAGATGGTACCGCTATGATCTCGAGTTTAATTGCGGGAGGACCTGCCGAAGCGGATGGGCGTTTAAAGGCGGGCGATCAAATTATTGCTGTGGCGCAGGGCGATGCAGAATCGGTTAGTATTCTTCATTGGCCCTTGTCTAAGTCCGTTCGATTGATCCGTGGAGAGATCGGAACAAAAGTCGTTCTCACGGTTATTCCAGCCGAGGATCGAACGGGGACTCGCCAAAAGAAGATTGATTTGATTCGCGATGAGGTGAAGCTGGAGGAAAGCGCTGCTAAGGGCAAAATCCATGAGGTGGAAAGCGAGCAGAGATCCGTCCGTATTGGTCAGTTGGTTCTTCCAGAATTCTATGCCGACTTTAATGGGGCAAATAATGGCGATGACGATGCTAGGCGCTGTTCCATCGACGTAAAGAGAATCCTTCAGGAGTTCTCCACGAATGATGTGGATGGTGTTATTCTTGATCTTCGAAACGACGGCGGCGGCTCGTTATCCGAGGCAATCGACATCACCGGCTTTTTTATTCCATTTGGTCCCGTGGTGCAGGTTCGTGAACGGCACGGTGTGATGGTTTTGTCCGATAACGATCCATCCGTTCTCTACAAAGGCCCGCTCATTGTACTCGTAAACCGCTTGAGCGCCTCCGCCTCGGAGATCGTCGCGGCGGCTCTACAGGATTATGAACGTGCTATAATTGTTGGTGCTAAAAAAACGCACGGAAAAGGGTCGGTCCAAAGCGTTTTCCCTCTCTCTAAGCTGACGGATGATCTCGGCTCCATCAAGGTGACAACCGCCAGTTTTTACCGCATCATTGGTGGATCCACACAATTGCGCGGAGTGACACCCGATATTATTCTTCCATCGCTTTTCGACTCGCTAGAAGTCGGTGAAGAGTTTTTGGATTACGCCCTCAAATGGTCGCAGGTTCGCCTCGCCTTCTTCCGGTCCTGGGAAAAACCGGTACTATCGATGCTTTCAGAACTGAGAGCCCGCTCCGATATCCGCATTGCGACTGATCCAGATTTCCAAACATTTTTAGCGAAGCGCGATCGCATTCGAGAACGAATGGAAACACCAGTGGTTTCTTTAAAACTATCAGACCGCGTGAATGAAATTCTTGCCGAACAGGAGATCGAGAATCTACAGGAAAGTCTGCTGGACGACACCGAGAGCGAAGAAGACGACCCAATCCTAAGCGAAACGCTTCACATCCTCGCCGATATGATCGATCTAAGTTCCGAGAATCGTTAATTTAAAAGCTTTCTTCTTTTCTAACGTCCTAAATATGGAGGGTTTTATGTCGCACATCACCGTTCCCGAAGCAGAAAAATTGCTCGATCAAGAAATTCCAGTCCTAAACAAAGGGTTCATCCGTTTGGTCGACTATATGGGTGGCGACGACCGCATCGTGCAGACCGCACGCGTATCCTACGGCGAAGGAACCAAGACGATCCGGCAGGATGCCGGACTGATCGACTATCTTCTCCGTCACGAACATACCTCACCTTTTGAACACGTCATCTTTGAATTCCACTGCAAAATGCCGATCTTTGTCGCCCGCCAGTGGATTCGCCACCGCACCGCACGTCTCAACGAAATCTCAGGGCGCTACAGCGTTATGCAAAATGAGTTTTACCTTCCTCCGCGCGAGAAGATTAGCCTGCAAAGCTCCGACAATAAACAAGGTCGTGAAGCCGAAAGCGTGCCGGTAGAGCTACAAGACAAGGTGCTCGAAATTCTAAAAAACGACCAAACCTCAAGTTTTGCCAACTACGAAGAAATCCTCGGCGACAATATCGCTCGCGAGCTCGCACGCATCAACCTTCCACTCTCGATGTACACCGAGTGGTACTGGCAGATGGACCTCAAAAACATGCTCCACTTTCTTAAACTACGCATGGACTCACACGCCCAGTGGGAAATTCAGGAATACGCCCGCGCCATCGCAACGGTCGTGCAGGCGGTCTGCCCAAAAGCCTACGAATCGTTCGAACGCCACATCCTGCGCGGCGCCAAATTCTCCAGCGACGAAATCGCTGCAATCAACGCTCTTATTGCTGGGAAAGAAAATCCGTTAGAAGGGCGCCGTCTCGATGAATTCACAACCAAGCTCTCTCGGTGAATGGAAATGAGAGTGGTTGCCCGACTAGGATTTGAACCTAGACAAGCAGATTCAGAGTCTGCTGTGCTACCGTTACACCATCGGGCAATGAAGCTGTTTAATAAGCCAGATTTTTTAAAATGGCGCAAGTAGGAAATGAAAAAAACATGAGAATCCTGTTTCTTTGTAATCGACTCACTCACTCCGAGGTCGCCGGCGGGCACCGTATCATCTATCAACGCATTCGCCACCTAGCGAATGCCGGGCACCACGTCGGGTTGCTCTCCTTTGTCACCCAGGAAACCAAAGAACAGTACCAATCTCTTCAACCATTTTTAACGGAACTACAAACCGTACCGCTTCCAAAGCGGAATGTCATCGTTCGCGCACTTCATGACTACTGGGCATGGAATCGACCGGCTGTTTTTCGGAAATGCTACTCCAAAGAGATGATGAAAAAAGTTGGAGAAATGGTTGAAAAAAACCACTACGAAGGGGTTATTGCAGAGTTTTCTGAGATGGGGCAATATGTACACAAAAACCCATATCTACCCGCCACACGCAAAATAATATCCTGTCATCGCTGCGTAACCGATTCCTACGAAAAATACAAGGATACCGGCAAAGTAAAATGGAGATTATATCTCAAAAGCCTACCCCAAATTCGCGATCTAGAAAAATATGAATTTGAAATGTACCGTAGCGCGGATCGAACACTGGTTTTGACTCCGCAGGATCGCTTTACCATGCAGTATTATGCGCCAGACCTATCCATCTCCGTCGCCTCTTCCGGAGTAGACATAGAGCACTTGAAAGAAAATCCATCGATTCCAAAGGAACCGATCGTTTTGATGACCGGTTATATGCGAGACCCAGCGAATGAGGATGGAGTGGAGTGGTTTTACAAAAACGTTTGGCCCAAACTCAGCACAAACCAACCCGATATAAAATTCTACATTGTTGGCGCGGAACCCAGTAAACGCATGAGAAAAATGGTAAAAAAAGAGAAACGCATCATCATCACAGGGAAAGTAAAAGACCTTCGACCCTATCGAGATCGCGCTCGCGTCATGGTTTCTCCGGTTCGTCTCGGATCTGGGATTCGCACAAAAGTTCTCGAAGCAATGTCCTCCGGCATCCCAGTCGTTTCCACATCGCTAGGAATGGCTGGGATCGATGCACAAACCGGCGTCAACTGCTTAATCGCAGATACACCCGAACTCTTTACCCGGAGTGTCGAATGGCTTTTCACAGACCGAGCCCTCGGCGTACGCATGGCGAAAAACGCCCGCAAACTAATCGAAAAAAACCACGCGATGGAAACCGGACTCCAGCATTTCGAAGAAATCGTGAAATCCGTCATAGAGGAATAAATATAATGAAAAAACAAGTTTGGATTCAATTTAATCAGCTCGAAGCCTTCATGGTGGATGTGTTTCTATCCATCGGTGTTCCAGAAAACGATGCACAAACCTGCGCCGACGTACTCATCAACTCCGACAAACGAGGCATCGACTCCCACGGCGTAGGACGCCTGAAACCCATCTACTACGACCGCATTGTTCGGCAGAAAATTCAGCAACCCACAACAAACCTAGAAATCATACGCGATAAAGCCGCCACAGCCGTCGTCGATGGACACCACGGGATGGGCATGGTCGTCGGGAAACAGTGCATGGAAATGGCGATCGAAAAAGCCAGAACCTACGGCCTCGGCATGGTCGTTGCCCGCAACTCCACCCACTACGGCTTCGCCGCATACTACCCCATGATGGCATGCAACGCCGGAATGATCGGGCTCACCGGAACCAACGCCCGCCCATCCATCGCCCCAACCCACGGCGTCGAAAACATGCTCGGAACCAACCCGCTCGTCTTCGGAATGCCCACCGACGAAGGCTTCCCATTCACCAACGACTACGCCACATCCATCATCCAGCGCGGGAAAATCGAACAATACGAACGCGAAGGAATCGACTGCCCCGCAGGGCTCATCATCGACCGCCAAGGCAAAACAAAAACAGACTCCGTACAAATCCTCAAAGACCTCGTAGCCGGACAAGCCGCGCTCGCCCCAATCGGCGGCATCAGCGAAGAAACCGGCGGACACAAAGGCTACGGTTTCGCCACCGTCGTCGAGCTCCTCTCCTCCGCCCTACAACAAGGCGCCTTCCTCAAACAGCTCAGCGGACTCACCGAAGAAGGCGAACCCCGCGCATATTCACTCGGACACTTCTTCATGGCGATTGACATCGACCACTTCTGCGATCTAGAAGAATTCAAAAAAACCTCGGGCGAAGTACTACGAGCCCTAAGAAACTCACAAAAAGCCCCCGGCGCCGACCGCATCTACACCTGCGGCGAAAAAGAACACCTAGCTGGTATTGATCGCGAAGGAAAAGGCGCACCCATCAACGAAGTCCTTCAAAACCAGCTCATTCAAATGCGCGACGAACAAGGTCTCACACAATACCGCTTCTCATTCGAAGCAAAATAAACACGCTAAAACACACTGCGCTCTCAGAGGCGAACTTTTTCCAAAGCCTGGAAACAAGCTTGAGAAGATTTTATCAACAACCTTTTGACAGCATTGCCGATTAAAAGGATTCCAAACGTCGGTGTGGAATTTCGGCAGAATGATGGGACGGGTTTTGGAACGTGGTTACCCAGCGCTGAAAGCGTAGCGATAAATAAATTTTGTATTCAAAAATATTGAACGAAGAGATCAGAACACCTGACCTGCACTAAACAAAAGCCTTCTATCATTGCGTTTGATGTGAAATGAATTTTTTTCTAATATGATACCTTTTTGCAGTTTGATTTGTGTTTCTTCTAGGTTTAATCATTCCGTATGCCTCAATTACAACTTCCTATTTTTCACAACGGCGCACATCTGATTACTCCTGAACTCGGCTACATCCGAGAGGAGGATCAAATCGTTTATCTCAATGGCATGATGCCTGTTTTTACCCACGAGGTTTCAGACATCAACACGTTTAAGATGATCGTAAGCCAATTTTATATCAACGGGACGGCGAAGCAAGTAGACCTTGTTCGAGCGTTTGGAATCAACCCTCTGTCTTTAAAGCGGTGGGTGAAGAAGTACCGTGAGGAGGGGTCGGGTGGCTTTTTTAAGCATCGGCGCACTCAGAAGCGGTTAAAAAAAAAGACCCTCTAAAACCTGCCGCGACGTCCTGCTCTTCCACAAAAAGTGAACGTAGTTCTGAAGACGCGAACGCTCCGATGGGGGTGGGTGCGACGGATTCCGATGCGCGTTTACTCGCAGCTGTGGGTGATCTTTCAGAAGCTCCGACTCATTTTTCCCCGTGTGATGATGTCCACTGCGGCGGAGTGTTGTTGGCCATTCCCGCCTTGCTTTCTTGCGGGCTACTTACATATTGCTCGCGGTTTTTTAAGCTTCCAAGCGGCTATTATGGCGTTCGCCATATCTTCATGATTCTCGCTTT
>JAOZMR010000132.1 GCA_029934215.1 Pontiellaceae bacterium
AATTTCCTGCGTCAAAGAAAAGGGTTTCGGAAACCGTGATGTCGGTGTCGCCGGAGGCGCGGCTCACCGAAACGGTAACGGTTGTGTTGGGCTGTGCGTCTAAGCGAACCTGAAATGTGTTCGCGCCGCCCTCGGGGACGGCGATGGCGTTCGTCGATGTTTCGATGTTCAGAACGGGATCGTCGTCCAATTCAGTCGCGGTCACTTCGGCACTCAGTAACCCCGGCGCGGTGCAACGAATGATGCCCAGGCTGTTTATTGCATCGGGATCTTGCGCCGCGCCCAGCGTGACGGTTTGATCGATGCTCCAGTTGCTGGAGTCGAAATTCAGCGATGCGCCTCCGGTTACGGAAAGGTCGGTGTCACCGGAAACCCATGCGACGCTGACGGTTCGAGCGGTGATCGGATTTTCTGAAAGACGCACCTGAAAGGTGTTGGCGCCGCCTTCTGGGATGCTGAGGTCGGTCGGGGTGACGACGATTGCTAGCCCTTCGGTGGTGAAATTCCATTTTTTATAATCCACTCCGGCGGGGGCGTAGATTCCGGGGAAGTCGTGGAGTCCGTCGGTCGCAACGCCTTCGTCCATTGTGATGTAATAGTCGGTCAGTTGTTGCAGGTTGCTCGCTGGATTGATTGTCATTTGATCGCCCGCAACGGTGACGGCGGCGGAGGTGACGGCGATGGTTTCTACGAGCGCGTCGTCAGCAAGCGTGTAGATTGAGATGCTGCCGGTTCCCTTTTGAATGAATTCGTTACATGTCAAAACAAGGTCGCTTTCTACAAAAACACCATCGGCATCATCCGCCGGACTCAGTGCGGCAATTAGTGGGAAGCTGTTTGTGAAAACATACTTGAGAGGGTTGTCCAGATTGTCTGCATGATCTGAGACAATGATGTTCGTTTTGCTTCCACCGTTCAGGCAAAGCCATGTGCTGACCAGTTCGTTCGTTCGATCTTCAAACTCCATCGCGCCGTATTGACGGTCGGTTGTGGCGCTAGCCCCCTCGCTATACGGCCCGCCTTTGTAGCTGTTTTTGTTGCCAATGGGCGCGGCGTGAATGATCGGGAACCCTGCTCCGCCTTCGGTGGCGTAGTCGGAGTGGGTTCCGTCGTCGATCGCCGCCATATGCGCGTCGCCGCCGATCGCGCTGAATCCGCGGATATGGTTGTCCTTTAGAAAGTTGGCGATTTCTGTTCGTTCGTCGGTGTGTTGCGCCCATTTGTTCCCGTCGACTTTTGGATCTTCCGTCTCGATCCAAGGCGTACTGCTGAGCCAGACGATCAGCGGATAGGTTCCGTTTGACCGGAGGAGCTCCTCTTTGAACCACGCCTTTTGCGTGTCGCCCATCAGCGGTGCGCTGTGGTCGTCCGCCGCATTTTGTTCGCTTTGGGAGCGGATATCACTAAGAATAAAACGCACGCGCCCGATCGTGAACGCCTGCGCGATGGGTGCTTTGCTTGCGGGGAAATTGGTGTTGCTTTCCAAGTTGATCGGCCAGTGCGGCATGGTTTGGCGATAGGCGGTGTGGACAGCGGACTGAGATTCTGGGGTGACGCGGCGAGCGGACGTGGTGCCTTTCGCGTGACAATTGTTCGGTCCAAAATCGTGATCGTCCCACATCCAGGCAAAGGCGGTGCTGCGATAAAGAGCGGCTTGGTTTGCAGCGCCCCCGCTCACGTTCAGGTTTTTTTCGTACGCCGCCTGATGAAGACCCAGGGCGACCGCTTCATCGTTGGTGTTAATATCCTTATAATGGAAATCGCCCGTGTTGAGAAAAAAGAGCGGGTCATATTCTTTAAGCCAGTCATACACGGGCGAGTCTGGGTCGTTGTTACTGTTGGCAAACGCGAACTTGAACCTTCCGCCGCTAGCGGGCGGCGCGGTTGTGAAACGTCCCGTCTTTGTATCGTCCTCAACCCCGTTCACTTCAATTCGATAGAAATAGGTCGTGTTCGCGACCAGCCCCGTGCTCGCCGTTAGTTTCGCAACCGAATTGTTGTTCGTCGTCGCGAGAGTGGTTTCCAAGCATTGGAAAACTTGAGCGGTGAAATTCGTATCGCTATACACCACCAAACGGCACGCATTCGTCCCCGAGTGATCTTTCGTTTTGGCGGCGACCACCACCGAGGAATCACTGATTCCCCCCGACCAGACAAAATCCAGCAGATCCGCCGCTGAGGCAGAGAGGGTTGAAAAAAGGGCGAGAACGATCCAGTTGAAACAATTAGTTTTTTTCATGGCTGAAAGCGTAGCATTTTATATCACTCATTTAAAATGGTAAAACTTCCAAGTTTGGAAACTGGACAAAATCAAGGTGAAATTCCCTGCGCAAGCTTCCACCACTTCTGAATTAGAGAAAACCGGAATGAATAGTTTTTCTGTTCATCGCAAGTCAAATAGTGATCCTTAGACAGATTTCGCAATAAATGAATAATCAAGGAGTGATCATCCACAGGAAGACTTTCCTTTACGGCAGTGTACACTTGATCGATATTTACCGCCTCTTCTGCGGATGCCAACCGATCCAGAATATTCAAAACGATTACCTCATTTGAAACGCCGATCTGGTTCCCACCACTCGTTTCGCCTGGATAATAGATCTGGATGCGCGTTCGGAACGCCTCCATTTCCCAATCATCATGGTCATCGGTTAAATTAGTGATAACCTGCTGGGTCACGGACTCAGAAGAAACGATCTCTTCCGCTAAGGCCAAGCGGCTAATAATCCGTTTGATATAAAAAGGAACACAGTCCGTATTCTCTACAAGAGCATGGATGACCTCATCCTTGTTGTCGCATTCGACTTCTTCCTCGGAGAGCAGACGCGCTGCAAGTTCCTCGGCGGTTGACCGAGAAAGCGGGCCAATATCCACCGTCATCATATCATTCAACGGCTGGCTAGCATAGTCCGGCCCGCGAAGAGCATGGATGATATGGTGCAAACCGATTGAACCCGTATAGATCATTCTCAGATTGCTCTGCTCTGCACGGATCGCACGGAGAGAATCCAGAATGGCAAGTGCGCTATTAAACTCGACCCCTTCCCTGCTCTCGCGTACCGCTATTTTCTGGAGCATATATGGCAACTCATCGAATAGAAAAAGGATCATACAATCGCAGCGGTGTTCGCACACGCAAGCCAACATTTTTTCCAAAGCAGATTGCCAATCCTTCTTTTCTGTCTCAGGAAATTTCACAATTCCACCGAGCTCAGTTCCACCGAGAGCTTGTAGCAGTCCCTGAAAAGCACCTTTCGCTGCCTCTGTTTTCGGCAATAATCCATTGATCCTGTCCAGCAACACTTCGACAAATCGTTGAGGAGTATCGACTTTTTCTAAATCAAAATAGATGGCAAGCACTCCGTCGGGAGCCTCTGCCTGCATTTTCTGCATCACCGTAGTTTTTCCAATGCGTCGCTCCGCCGTAAAGACCACGGAGTCGCGTCTCAATATTCGCCAGATCTTTTTTATTAGATGGTCACGACCTACCACATTGTTAGTTGCCAACCGAGTAGACATTTTAAGGAATCCTTTTTAGATTTTTTTCGTACGAAAAAAATCGTACGAAAAACAAGTCGTACGTCAAGCCCTATTCCAACTGGTTCTATTTTGAAAGATGGTTGGACTACGTAATATTAGAAAAGAGGAGTGTTGGAAATGCGGAGAACAAATGGTAGCTTCAATGCGTGAACATCGACCGAACCAATATAACGAACGCCTTGAAAGACGGAATCTGCCGACTTCCGACTCTTCCGCCCTCTGCGCAGGCACTCCTCGGCTGCCAGCTTCCTCAAACCCAACTCTGGATCGTTGACCGTTTCCAAGCATTGGAAGAACTCGCCAACAGCTTTAGGGTTTTTTCCGAACCTTGGAAAAAACGGGTCTTATTGTTCCAAGGGTTGGAAAATCAGGATATATGCGTTCTCGGCGAAAGCCTGCAAACCGTCCAGTTTATCCAAAATAACCCAGACGAAAACGTCATCATCATCACGCGTTTCCAATGCTTGGAACAAAAGATTCCAAACCTTGGAAACCCCATGCTTCTACACGTTGGAGATAAATGTCCCCCCGATGAAATTTTCCAAACCTTGGAAGAATTGGGCTACACCCTCGATATCGAGGTCTACGAAAAAGGGCACGCCGCACGCCGAGGCGGTATCATCGATATCTGGCAGCCCACCGCCGAAAACCCAGTCCGCATCGAATTCTTCGGCGACGAAATCGACAGTCTCCGCACCTTCGATCCCGCAACTCAATGCTCTCTCGAAAAAACTTCCTCCATCGAGATCATCCCACTCAACGCACAAGGCACCATCACTCTCGAAGAGCTTCTCCCGCAAAACACGTTGTATCTGTTTTCACACGTAGATGCGGAGCTGCTTCCGAATTCAATACAAATCGGCTGCGTCACAACCAACACCACGCCGCTCGACCTCGCACCCTACGAAACCAACCTCAAACCCATCAGCGAACATCACCGCCCCGATGCCGCCGAACAGCAACGCAAGCAATTCTTCCGAACCTTGGAAAAAATGGTTTCCAAGGGTTGGAAGATCGATATCTATATGGAAACCGAGGGAGCGACGAATCGTCTGAGAGAGTGGTTGGCGGGTGATTGTGGGCATGGGATCCGAACACATATCGGGCTACTGCATGGTTCGTTCATATGTAAAAATCAGAAATACCTGCTTCTTACAGAAGCCGATATCTATGGCTACACAACCAAAACAACGCCTGTTCGAAAGCCCCAAGCGGTTCAACAAGAGTCTGGCGCACGCGTTGCTGAGTGGACAGATATTCAACCCGGCGAGCTCGTCGTCCATGCCGACAATGGGATCGGCAAATATATGGGGCTCATGGAAATCAATATGACCGGCAAACGCCAGGAAATGCTCCTGCTCGAATATGCCGATGGCGCACGGCTATACCTCCCAACCGGCCAAGCCCATTTGATCACCCGCTACACCGGTCTCGGTAATGCCACCCCAAAACTACACTCCCTCAAAGGAAAACGGTGGCAGAACGAACGCATCTCCGCACAAGACGCCATCGAAGACCTCGCCGCACGCCTGCTCGAAAACCAAGCGGCGCGCTCACTCAAAAAAGGTCGAGCCTGCGGACCCGACACCCAATGGCAGTGCGAATTCGAAAACTCATTCCCGTATGTCGAAACAATCGACCAGCTCACAGCAATCGACGCCATCAAAGAAGATCTCCAATCCACCCAACCCATGGACCGCCTCATATGCGGCGACGCCGGCTACGGGAAAACGGAAGTCGCCATGCGAGCCGCCTTCAAAATGGTAACAGAAGGCAGGCAGGTCGCCATTCTCGTACCCACAACCGTTTTGGCGCAACAACACTTAGAGACCTTCACAGAACGCATGGCAGCCTTCCCCATCTGCGTCGAAATGCTCAGCCGCTTCAGAACGCATGCCGAACAAAACGAAACCATCACGCGCCTGCGAGAAGGCGACATCAACATCATCATTGGAACCCACCGACTCGTCTCCAAAGACGTACAATTCAACAACCTCGGTCTCGTCGTTATCGACGAAGAACAACGCTTCGGCGTCCGCGCCAAAGAATATCTAAAAAACATCCGCAACCAAGCCGACGTCCTCACCATGACCGCAACCCCAATCCCGCGCACCCTCTACATGAGCCTCACCGGCGCACGCGACATGAGCACCATCCAAACCCCGCCACAAGAACGCCAGCCAATCAAAACCATCGTCCTCGAATATCACGACGACGTCCTTCGCGAAGCCATCCTCCTTGAACTCGCCCGCGACGGCCAAACCTTCATCCTCCACAACCGCGTACAAACCATCGGCAAATTCTCAAAAAACATCGAACAACTCGTCCCAGAAGCACGGATCGAATACGCCCACGGTCAAATGAGCGAAAAGCAGCTCTCCGACATCATGCACCGCTTCGTGCGCGGCCTCTTCGACGTACTCATCAGCACCACCATCATCGAAAGCGGGGTCGACATTCCGCGAGCCAACACCATCCTCGTCGACCGCGCCGACCGCTTTGGGTTGTCCGACCTCTACCAGCTACGCGGACGCGTCGGGCGCTCTCGCAAAAAAGCCTACGCCTACTTACTCCTACCCACGCACGGCGTATTATCCGACGACGCCCGGGCCCGCATCGAAGCGCTCACAAAATTCAGCGGACTAGGAGCCGGCTTCCGCATCGCCATGCGCGACCTAGAAATACGCGGAGCCGGCAACCTCCTCGGCGCACAACAAAGCGGGCACATCGCCGCCATTGGGTTCGACTTATACTGCCAGCTCCTCAAACGAAGCGTCGCACGGCTACAAGGCAAAAAAGTTCCACCGCTCATCGACGCCTCCGTAGATCTCGACTTCCTCGACCGCTCCCCCACAGGAAACACCCCAAACGGCGCCTACATCCCCTACACCTATATTGAAGACGAAAACCTACGCGTAAAACTCTACGGACGAATCGCCACCCTCACCACAGAACCCGAAATTCGGACACTCAAAAAAGAGTTCGCCGATCGCTTTGGGAAGCTACCATCGCCCATAAAAAACCTTTTTAAGATTGCCCGCATACGAATTGCTGGGGCTAAAGCAAACGTGCAATCCATACGAACACACGAAGAGAAAATCATCCTCACCCGCGACGGAAAACCCATCATGCCCCACGGACGCTACCCCCGCCTCGCCACCGAAAAAACAGCAGCCCGCCTAAAAGAAATTCTCACCACACTCAAAGCCATTAATCCAGAAAACAGGTAGAATCTTTCGTTGATGTAAGCGTGTTTTTTAACCCCCTGCCCTCATACAAAACCCCCATTTCAGGGATTTGCCTCGCAAGTTGAATAACGCCAGTTCAATCCCTTTTCTCTGACTCCATCCGAAGCTCCTCTAGCGAAGCGGGTCAGAGGAGAGGGGGATGGTTCGCAGAATGATTGACGGCAGACCTGAGGTATTCCGAACGTGCTTTTTGTATTCCCCAAAAAGAAGCGACCCAAAGGAAGCGGCAATGATGGGACGTAAATCTCCATGTTTTTGTAACTTTCAGGTCGAAGTGGCTCTATTCATATTGCGATGCGAAACTCAAAAAAGGACGTTTTGTATGAGGGCTGACACGCATAGGGTGTCTTGTGTTTTTCTGCACGAACTCCCAAACTTGCTCCACAAGAGCGGGTGCAGGTGTCGAAAGGGTTTGCTGATCGGCAGGCGTGCTATCAGAAAGGTTTCCACGAAAAGCAAAAACACGAACAAGCTGAGGCTCTAAATCAGCGTCTTTTTTGTTGAATGAAAACACCAAAAGGGTGCAGATCAAAAACGTGGGTCTCATGACTTAAGCCACCAGCTCTTTCAAGACTTTTTGGTTCCGATCTGCCCAATAACCGTCAAACGTATCCCCAATGACCGCACAACGAATATCAAGTATGTTTTGCGCACCAGTCACTCTCCAAAACATGCCGGACTGCTTCGTCCGTTTGCCAACGACGGTTTTACAACCGGCTTCAATAACTCCCGACCCAACGAAATATCCCTTTTCCTTAAAGGTTGAATATTTCATCCGCTCTTCCATATCCAACCCGCACCATCGCCAAGAACGACTTTTTGTTCGGCCTTGCCAA
>JAOZMR010000133.1 GCA_029934215.1 Pontiellaceae bacterium
CCGAATCTATCCACGAGAAAAAGCCTCTAAAAAACGCACATTCGTGAAGAGCCTCTTTTTTGGCGTTTTCTCTCTTTATTGTCGTTTGTGTTTGCGGAAGTATTCCATTAGCTGGTTTGTGGAGCTGTCGTGCTGGAGCGTTGAGTCGCTTTGAAGCTCTGGGAGAATGGCTGAGGCTAGAATTTTCCCGAGTTGAACGCCCCATTGGTCGAAGGAGTATATGTTCCAGATGATTCCTTGTGCGAAGATTTTGTGCTCGTAGAGAGCGATGAGTTGCCCGAGGGTTTCGGGGGTTAATTTTTTGGCCATGATGGAGTTGGTCGGCCGGTTGCCCTGGAAGGTTTTGTGGCTGATTAGTTCGGCTGGCGTTTTTTCTGCGTGTAGCTCTTCGGCTGTTTTCCCAAAGGCGAGCGCTTCGGTTTGTGCAAAGAAGTTTGCCATCAGTTTCGCGTGGTGGTCGCCTAGAGGGTTTTGCGATTGCGCGAAACCGATGAAGTCGCAGGGTATGAGTTTGGTGCCTTGGTGTATCAGCTGATAGAATGCGTGTTGTCCGTTTGTGCCTGGCTCTCCCCAGATGACGGGTCCTGTTTCCCAGTTAACGCGGTCGCCGTCTTGGGTGACTGATTTTCCGTTGGATTCCATGTCGCCTTGCTGGAAGTAGGCGGCGAAGCGGCTGAGATATTGGTCGTACGGAAGGATCGCTTGTGTGGAGGCGCCGAGGAAGTTGTTGTACCATATGCCGAGTAGTGCGAGAAGTACGGGCATGTTTTCGGCGAACGGCGCGGTGCGGAAGTGGGTGTCCATGGCGTTGAATCCATCGAGCATTTTACGGAAGTTGTCGGGCCCAATGGCGAGCATGACGGGGAGTCCGATCGCGGAGCAGAGGGAGTAGCGTCCGCCGACCCAGTCCCAAAATCCGAACATGTTGTTGGTGTCGATTCCGAATGCCGAAACCGATTCGGCGTTGGTGGAGAGCGCGACGAAGTGTTTGGCGACTGCGGCATCGTCTTTCAACGCGGCGAGCAGCCAGTTTTTTGCGCTTTGCGCATTGGTCATGGTTTCTTGGGTTGTGAAGGTTTTCGATGCAACAATGAAGAGGGTTTCTTCTGGGTCGAGGTCGCGTACGGCTTCGGCGATGTGCGTTCCATCGACGTTGGAGATGAAGACAATTTTCAAGTCGCGCTGAGTGTACGGCTTGAGTGCTTCGTACGCCATAACGGGGCCGAGGTCGGAACCTCCGATGCCGATGTTGACGATGTTTTTGATTGGTTTGCCGGTGTAGCCTTTCCACTCGCCGGAGCGAACGGATTCGGAAAATGCGGCCATGCGGTCGAGCACGTCGTGTACGGCGGGAATGACGTTTTCGCCATCGACGAGCACTTCGGTGGAGCGCGGAGCGCGGAGCGCGGTGTGGAGTACGGCGCGATCTTCGGTGCGATTGATTTTCTCGCCCGTGAACATTGCTTCGATGTTTTCGCGCAAACCGGTGGCTTCGGCGAGCGCAACGAGTTTTTCAACCGTTTCGGATGTGATGCGGTTTTTGGAGTAGTCGAGGAAGAGGTCGCATGCGCTCATGGATAGTGTTTTGGCGCGTTGCGGGTCGTCGGCAAATAGGTCGCGCATCTGTAGGGTTTCTGTTTTTTTCCAATGGTTGGATAGTGCGTTCCATTCTGGGCGTTCGTTTAGTTTCTGGGTCATAAGTGGCTCCATTTCAGTTGGTTTCGGCTGTCGGCGATGGTGGGTTGGTTTTAAGAAATTGTACTTCGCGAATGAGTTCTATGTTGAATTTTTTCTGAACGGTTTGTTTTAGCAGTTCGGATAGATCCCAGACGTTTTGTGCGGTGCAGGTGTTGTCGCCAATAATCATGTTGGCGTGTTTTTCGAAGATGTGTGCGCCGCCGATGTGCATGGTTTTGGCTCCGATTTTTTCTAGGTAGTAGCCGGCTGCTTGTCGACGTTGAGCCGCTGAGCTTGCTTCTATGTTTCGAAAGATGCTTCCCGCGCATGGGGTTTTTCGCCAGTCGGGGTGGTTCTCTTTTCGGAAGGTGATGATCCGTTCGCGTTCGATGTGCATCGTTCTTTTGTTTCCGGCGGGCGGCTGGAGTGTTGCGGAGAGTACGATTTCTCCAGTTTTTTTGAGTGCGGAGTGGCGATAGGTGAAGTCGAGGTTTTCTTGCGTACTGGTTCGGATGTTTCCGTCGAGCCCGAGAATCTCGGCGGAGATGAGGTGGTCGCCCATCTGGCGTCCGAATGCGCCTGCGTTGCCGGCGATGGCGCCGCCGATGGTTCCGGGGATTCCTGAGCAATAGGTGAGGTCGCCGTGGTTGTGTTCGATTGTGAATTGTGCGAGATCGTCGAGCAATGTGTCACCAGAAACTGTGATCTGGTTTTCGGTTGTTTTGATGTTTGGACGGTCTGTGCAAAAGCGAATTACGACGCAGTTTAGTCCGGCGTCGGAGATGACGAGGTTGGAGCCTTGGCCGATCACCAAGAACGGGATTCCTTTTTTTGCGAGCGTTCGAATGATTTTTGGGAGTTGATCAGCATCTGGGTTATCTATCAATAGAGGGCAAGGTCCGCCGAGTTTGAATGTGGTGTGGTTGCTCAGCGGTTGGTTTTCGCGGATGTGAAGCGCTGGAAAAAGGTTTTGAATTTCGTGTGTTAGGTTCATGCCCTCGTAAACTAACCGCGTAGGAACGTAAAGAACACATAAAAGTGAGGGTGGAGCCATTTTTGTGCTCCTTTATGGTCGGGAATTCCTCTAGGGTTGGTTCCAATGATTGGAAAATTTACGAGTGTTGTGTTGTTGCTGTTGTTCGCTGGGTCGGTTTTTGCCGCTGAGCCGTTGGTGAAGGATGCGGTGTTTGTTGCGTTTGATACCGAGACGACGGGTTTTGGCCCGCAAAAGAACCGTGTGGTTGAGATTGGTGCTGTCAAGTTTCGCGGTGATGGAACGGTTTTGGGTTCAACCAATTGGCTGGTTAATCCTGAGCGTGAGGTTCCTTATTATGCGACGAATGTGCATGGTATCACAACCCAAATGGCTGCGGAGGCTCCGTTGTTTGAGCAGGTGTGGCCGTTGTTTGTTGAGTTTTGTGGTGATGCTGATTTGTTTGCTCATAATGCGCCGTTTGATGTTGGTTTTGTGAATGCCGAATTATGCCGTGCAGGAATTGAGACGCCGCACATGCGGGTGTTCGATACGTTGACGTTGTTTAGAAAGTGGTTCCCAGAGGCTCCGAGCCATTCGCTGGGCAAGCTGACGGTTTATCTCAATGTTTTGGGCGATACCTATCACCGAGCCGAGGCCGATGCGTTTCATATCGTCACTATTTTCAAGCTCGGTCTGAAGCAGCGCGTGGATATAACGATGCTTCAGATGAAGCAGGATGCTGGGACGATTAAAAGGATTGATGGGAGTTTTTGCCCGTGATCCGCATTACCTCTAAAGAAAACGCAAAGTTCAAGACGGTGCGTGCGCTGATGCGCTCTAAAAAGGAGCGACAGAGGACCTCCTGTTTTGTGGTGGAAGGGGTGCGTGCTCTGAATGCGCTGGTCGATGGTTCCGCGCTTTCGAATTATCATTTAAAGGAGGTTTGGGTTTCCGATAAAGCGCCGTCTGGGATTTGCGCCGATTATTGTGTTGCGCACGATTTTATGGAGCAGCTTTCTGACTGTCGCACATCGCAGGGCGTTCTGGGTGTGGTGGAATATACCGCCGCACCTCTGGATATTAATCCGGAGAAGGGGAACTATATCCTGCTCGATCAACTGAAGGATCCGGGTAATATGGGGACGATGATCCGATCGGCGGTCGCATTTGGGTTCGACGGCGTTCTGCTGTACGGAGATTGCGTGGAGATCTTTAACCCAAAAACCGTCCGAGCCACTATGGGAGCATTACCTTTTTCCAAGGTTTGGAAAATCAGCGACGACGTGTTCCAAACCTTGGAAACGTTTGGGTACGATCTTGTTTCGACGGCTTTGGTTGGAGGTGAGAATGTACACCAAATGAGTTTTGGTTCTAAAACGGTGTTCGTGTTCGGCAATGAAGCCAATGGGATATCAATGGACGTTTTTCGGAAATCCACTCGAGTGGCATCGATTCCAATGTTTGGAAATGTGGAGTCGCTCAATGCCGCCGTGGCTGGGTCCATTTGTATGTCTGTTCTTATGCAAGCTGGACTTTCCCCGGATGAGCCTGTACCTTCCAGACATGTTTCCATTTAAGAAAAAATTTCATCTACTCATTATCTGCACGGCGAACCGCACGCGCAGTGCCTATTTCGATGGCTATCTCAAAAACTATCTCAAGAAGTATCGCCCCGATGCGTTCAGGCGGCTAAAGATCTCGTCCGCAGGAACCAAGGCGGTCACGGGCGGACGCCCAAACGATGTGGTTGCGCTTATTGCTCGGAATAATGGGTTTAGCCTGCGCGAACATAAATCGTCTCCGATTACAAAGAAAACAATCAAGTCTGCGGATCTGATTCTGACGATGGAGCAGGTGCATAAGGATCATATTCTTAAGCGATATCCAGCGGCGGAGAAAAAGTTGTTTCGGTTGATGGAGTATGGGTGGCAGGGTGACGATGAAATCGAATCGCTCGATGTCCCTGACCCAACCGGGCTTAATGCCGACGATTTCAAGATCTTCATCGAGACCGCACACGCCGAGGCTGACCGCCTCATCCATGAACTGCTTCATCAACAGGTGATTTAGCGAGCGCGTTTGATGTCCTTGAGATAGGCCGCGATTCCGTTGGCGATTCCGGTCGCGATCTTTTCTCGATGGCTGGCTCGGATAACGAGCGCTTCTTCTTGCGGGTTTGTGATGAATGCCATCTCAACGAGCGCGGCAGGGCAGGGGGCGTCTTTGAGAACTTTGAAGCGGGCGTGTTTTACGCCTCTGTCTTTTTGGCGGGTTTTTTTGATCATGTTCTGCTGGATGCGGTAGCTGAGTACAGCGTTTGCGATATCGAACCGATTGCCTGGGTATTTGGTTGTTGGCGGGGCTCCTTGGCCGTAACTGTGGGTGCTGTAGCATCCAGGACGGGAGAGAATGAATACGGTGGAGCCTTTTGCGGTTTTGCTCGCTGAGTCGGCATGAAGGCTGATAAATAGGTCGGCGTTCCAACGCGCAGCCTTTTGGGCCCGTTCGGAGAGCGTTAGATATGTATCGCTGTCGCGGGTGAGATGAACGGTGAGTCCTCGGGCTTGTAGTTTCTTGCGGACGCGTTTTGCGATGTCCATGACAAGGAGTTTTTCGTAGACCTTTCGCGGGCTGACTGCTCCGGAGTCTTTCCCGCCGTGTCCTGGGTCGAGGACGACAATCCGAGAGCCGATGTTTTTTAGAAAGGCGTAGGGGCGTACAGCCGGATCGATCATCGTCTTGAAATCATCATTTTCGAGGGTCCACTGCCATCCAATTTTCCGCACGGGGTGGTTGAGCCAGATCAGCGTGTCATTAATCCAGCAACGCCGACTGTTGACCTCGAACTCGAGGGTGTTCCATTGACTTCGAATGTGGATGCGGTTTTCGCCTTTTTGCGAAACCTTCATCCCGTAATAGCCTGCGACGTTATTGAGTGGGGCATACGTTTTTCCCCTAGAGGTGACAGTGCGGACGCTCGCGAGTGACAAACAGCCAGATAAAAGCAAACAAAATGTGAGCCCAGTGAGAATACGTTTTTTTGACCGCATGAAGTTCCTTTTGTTTCCTTATCCTTGATGTATAGTGAACGAGATTTTTAGCACGGGAAAAACCATGGCGCGAGATTTATATCCTTTAGACCGACTTCGACCTCTACGTTTGAGTATCTGTCTCTTCCTTTTGTTCACTGTATTTACGGTCGGAACAGCTGGATACCATTGGATCGAGGGGTGGACGCTTTTGGAGTGTCTTTACATGACGGTGATTACGGTTTCGACGGTTGGCTTCCAAGAGATTCATCCGCTAACGAGAGACGGGTATATTTTTACAGTACTGCTGATTTTCTTCGGCGTAACCGCAGTCGCACTTTCGGTTTCTGCGCTTTTTGAGTACTTCATTTTGCGCGGACTCACAACTCTTCTAGGGAGAAATAAAATGGATAAATATATTCGGAAACTCAATCACCACGTCATCATTTGCGGATGCGGGCAAACCGGAAGTTGTATTGCTCGCGACTTGAAAAGCGCTGGGCGCTCCATTGTTGTGATTGAAAACGACCCAACTCGTATTGCGTGGCTGGAACAAGAGGGCCTTCTTTATATACACGGAGACTCCTCTGACGAAGAGATTCTGGAACGCGCGGGCGTACAGAAGGCGGAATCGTTGGTCGCCACACTCAGGAAGGATGCGGACAACTTGTTTCTAACGTTGAGTGCGCGAAGCCTGAACGCCGAACTAAAAATCATCGCCCGAGTTGAAGACCCAGAGCACGGGCGAAAATTCATGAAAGCGGGTGCATCTCGCGTGGTCTCACCCGTTTCGACGGGAGTGAACCGGATCGTACAGCTATTGACCCGTCCGGCGGCGATTGATCTAATTGAACTCGTTGGTGACCATGAAAACCTAGCGTTCGAAGTGAGCGAAATCGCTGTGAAGAAAAACAAAAATCTCGTTGGAAAGACGCTCGCAGAAGCACGCGTACGGCAGACACTTGGATGCATGGTATTCGCCATTAAGCACCCGGATGGCAAAACCGTATTTGATCCAGATCCTGAAATGAAATTGGTTCCAGGAGACGTACTCGTCGCCATTCAAAAGCCCCATGTCTGAACGCCACATATCAAAACACGGGTATAAAGAGGCAGGTGCTGTTCTTTGGATGAAGAGAGAGATAGGCATTTCCGATTGAGCATTTCCGATTGCCGAATGAAGAAAGGGGTCAACTCTTGGAAAACAGAAGATTTTTCATAAAACGTAGACGAGCGCTTCCAGCCTCGTTCCTTGGGTGAACTGAGCTTGAGACCGTTCGTGTGCGAAAGAATTTTAGCCGCAAGAGAGCGCAGGGAACGCAAAAAAAGACGAACTAAGCGTTAGTGGGAGTTTTGGCAGAATGATTGACGGCAGCCTGATGTATTCCGAACGTGCTTTTTCTATTCCCCAAAAAGAAGCGACCTAAAGGGAGCGGCAATGATGGGACGGGTTTTGAAGCGGACAGGAACGGGTTTGCCCAGCGCTGAAAGCGTAGCGATAAATAATTTTTGTACTCAAAAGTAATGAACGAAGAGAATGGTTCATGAATGCAATTTACGAATGAACAGCCCTTCAGCAGGTCCCATCATTCTGCCGTCAATCATTCTGTAAAACTATCTCCCTCTTCACCCGCAACGGAGCTGGGGCTATTTTCGCAGAATGATTGACGGCAGAATGATTGGACGGTTTAAACGTTAGTGGGAGTTTTGGCAGAATGATTGACGGCAGACCTGAGGATTCCGAACGTGCTTTTTGTATTCCCCAAGTTGGGTATGCACTTTACTCAACCGACCGCAATATGTAGGATGCGCAGATGGAAAAAACGACACATCCGGTAGAGGGAATTGATTACCTAAGAACTTTTCAAGAACTTGACGAATGGTTTTCGACTGAGGAGCTTTGCTTAGATT
>JAOZMR010000134.1 GCA_029934215.1 Pontiellaceae bacterium
GAACCTCCAGCTCGCCAAGTCCTCCTTTTTGTCGAATCGCATCCGTAAGATCTGAGCGCAACGAAATGCGCCACGGCTCTAAAGAGACCCTATCCGAAAAGCTTTTTACGCTAGCGGGCTTGTCAGTTTTTTTAATTCAGACGGGATTTTACAGTCGAAAAACCGATTTCTCTGCGCTGGCAAGACTTCCGTCATGCCTTCCGCCGATAATGAAAGCCCCCCCCCCCCGAGGTCGCATCGAAGCCCGAGCTGCCGCGACCTTTGACGTAACAAGCGAGCAGGTCTGTTTCCCGCACGCGAAGCGCGCCTATTGGGATATTGAAAACGGTGCGCACCAACGGCTGGACTGCTCTCGGTTTCAGGAAGACAAATCGCGCGTCCGGACACGGAGCATCGCCATCAATCTCGGTCTATTCCGCCGAACCGCGCTATCACTTGCTCGACACTGGATCACTCATCAGCCCAACGCCCGTAAAGCGACAACCAATGGGTTTGTAGCCGCCATGCGCAAAAACGGGTCCGAACTCGCCTTCCGTTTGGTGATGTCAAAAACCCCAAAATGGTTACCTTCAAGCACAAGGTGCACTACATAAATCAGCCATGACCTTATCCTGTGGTCCCAACTCGGAAGCAAGATGCTCCCTCCACTATTAATGAAAGTGGAGGGAGCTTCCAGCTCCCTAAATCCAGCCCTTATACAAAAGCACTACTCTTGGGTTTCGCCTTGCAGGTTGAGTAGTACTATTCCCTAAATTACTCCAAACCTCCACCTTTCCATTCTCCATTAATCAAACACTGGGATTGACATGCAGAACTCTATCACTAACATAGGAGCCTTTTCGAAGGATAATCAAATTTAGTAGAGGGATTTTCTTATGGGACAACTTGACGGACAGATTGCACTTGTTACCGGCGCCGCACGCGGCATCGGCCAGGCCATTGCTTTGAAACTCGCCGCTGATGGTGCGGAGCTCGCACTTTGCGACCTTAAGGCAGAATGGCTCGAAGAAACCGCAGTAAAAGTCAAAGAGCTTGGGAAACGCGTTGAATGCTATAGCGTAGATGTTAGTAGTGGCGATGCTGTGAACGAGACGGTGAAGGCGGTCGAAAAAGATTTCGGACAAATCGATGTTCTCGTCAATAATGCGGGCATCACAAAAGATGGATTGCTTATGCGGATGAGCGAAGACGATTGGGACGCAGTTCTCAATGTTAACCTTAAAGGGGTCTTCTTGTTCACCAAAGCAACTATGCGCGGTATGATGAAAAAACGCACGGGCTCCATCGTTAACATCGCATCAATCATTGGGCTAATCGGTAACGCCGGACAAGCAAACTACGCCGCATCAAAAGGTGGAGTGATTGCCTTCACAAAAAGCGTAGCCCGTGAAGTTTCCATCCGAAACATTCGTTGTAACGCCATCGCCCCTGGGTTTATTCGCACCGCGATGACCGATGCGCTTCCTGCTGAAGTTCAGGAGAAAATGCTGGCTAATATCCCTTTAAACAAGTTCGGAACCCCCGAAGATGTGGCCAATGTGGTCGCTTTTCTTGCGGGGAACGCTTCAAGTTATATCACCGGACAGGTGATTTCGACTTGCGGTGGAATGGTTATGTAGGTACAAACAGGCTTTCTAAAAATGGAGCCGAAACAAGGAGAAACACAATGGCACTTGAAGATAAAGTAAAAGATATCATCGTAGAGCAACTTGGCGTAAATGCCGATCAGGTCAATCCAGCCGCTTCGTTCATCGAAGATCTAGGCGCTGATTCGCTCGACACCGTCGAACTCGTTATGGCATTCGAAGAAGAATTCGGTGCGGAAATTCCAGACGAAGACGCTGAAAAGCTGACCTCAGTCGGAGCCGTCAACGATTATCTAAACTCAAAAGGTCTTGGCGAATAAAGACTATTTGTGATGAAAAACCCGGGAACTTTTCAAAGAGTTCTCGGCTTTTTTTTATTTCATTTCCGGAGGTTGAATTATGAGTCGTCGTACAGTTGTTATTACAGGGTTGGGGGTTGTTTCGCCGGTCGCGAACGATCTCGCAATATTCTGGGATAAAATTAAAAATGGAGAATCGGGCATCGACCAGATTAAATCCATGGATGATATCGATAAGTATGCAGTCACAATCGGTGGCGAGATCAAAAACCTCGACGTTGAAAGATACATCGATAAAAAAGACGCTCGAAAAATGGACCCCTTCACCGTTTGGGGAATGTCCGCAGCGGTCATGGCGGTTGAAGACTCCGGTCTCGACCCCGAAAAGATAGACCGGGAGCGCGCGGGCGTTCTTGCCAGCTCTGGAATCGGCGGCATGCAGATCATGAGTACTCAGTGCATACGGTCCGAAAAAGGAGGTCCACGCAGAATCTCACCACAACTCATCCCGCAGATGATTACCAACATCCTTTCAGGATACGTCTCCATCAAATACGGCTTTCAAGGCCCAAATTTCTGTGTCACCAGTGCTTGCGCATCCGGAACACACTCCATCGGCGAAGCCATGCGCATCATTCAATATGGCGATGCCGACCTCATGGTTGCCGGCGGCGCTGAAGCCTCCATCGCCATGCTCGGTGTAGGTGGTTTCGCAGCACTTCGCGCAACCAGCCGACGCAACGACGACCCAAAAGGTGCATCACGTCCATTCGACAAAGATCGCGACGGTTTCGTTATGTCCGAAGGCGCAGGCATGGTTGTTCTCGAAGAAAAAGAACACGCCGTTGCACGCGGCGCAACCATCTACTGCGAGCTCGCGGGCTACGGTCGAACTGGCGATGCCTACCACATCACCGCTCCAGACGCAGAAGCCACGCAAGCCGCACGCGGCATCAAACTTGCCATGACTGACGCAGGGGTTTCCCCCGAGGACGTGGATTACATCAACGCCCACGGAACCAGCACCCCCCTCAACGACAAAGGCGAAACCCTCGCCATCAAAAAAGCGCTCGGCGAAGAACAAGCTTACAAAACCCCTGTCAGCTCCACAAAAGGAATGACCGGTCACATGCTAGGTGCCGCAGGCGGAGTGGAAGCAGCCATCTGCGCACTCGCCATCCGCGACAGCGTTGCACCGCCAACCATCAACTACACCACGCCAGATCCAGACTGCGATCTAGACTACGTTCCGAACAAAGCCCGAGAAATGAACATCGATGTCGCGCTTAGCAACTCCCTCGGTTTCGGCGGACACAACGCAACCCTCTGCTTCAAAAAGGATAACTCATGAAAAAACTCGCGCACCTATCTATCGCAATTCTCTTGCTTGTCGGCTCCGCTGTGGCGCAGCAATCGGACATCTTTAGCCCATCACGCGACCGCGTGGTTTTCATCGATCTAGAACGAGTCTTTAATGGGTTCTACAAAACCCAATTAGCAAAATCGAACGTCGAACTCCAAACAAAAGACATCGACGTAGAGAAACAAGTAATGGTCGATGAAATGACATCGATCGATGAAGAAGTCGATGCGCTCAAAAAAGAGGCACGCGACACCACGCTCACCGAGGAGATTCGAGACAGCAAACGCATCCTCTACGAGGAACGCCTCCTGGAATTGCTCGAAAAACAGAAGGAAATTCAGGAGTTCTCCACCCGTCGCCAGAAGCAACTCCAGCGTCAAGTAACGCGCATGAGCCAAAAAGTCATGGACGAGATTCGTCAAACAGTCGTTTCCTACGCCAAGACGCATGGCTTAATGGCGGTGATTGATAGCTCCACCCGTCGCGCGGCAATCGGCGTCTTCATTTACACGCATCCGGATGTAGACATCACAGAAACCGTTTTAAGCGTACTAAACAGTAAGCGTCCCGACGAGCTCGACGCCGAAGACCTGTTCAACTTCGAAGAGGAAGAAGAATCCTCCGAGGAATCATGAACCTGTCCGAACTCGCTCGCGAAATTGGTGGATCGCTAGAGGGCGATGGACGCATCGAGATCCTCGGCGTCGCGGGGATTCGTGAAGCTGAACCGGGCGAAATCAGTTTTGTTGCTAATCCAAAATATGCATCCGACGCAATAAAAACACGGGCATCCGCCATCCTAGTTTCCAATGATTGGAAAACAGAATCCTCGGTCTCTTTAATTCGCACATCCAATCCCGATGCGGCATTTGCCAAAGCGGCCACGCTCTTTTACACGCCCGTGCCGCTCCCTCAAGACCGCATACACCCCTCTGCGATCGTCTCAGAAGACGCCGAGCTCGGCACCGGCGCCAAAATCGGACCGCTTTGTGTCGTTGAAGCGGGGGCGAAAATAGGTGCCGGAACGATTATTTCGGCCCAATGCTATATTGGTCACCACGTTCAAATCGGAGAAAACTGCAAACTCCACCCACAGGTCTCCGTTCGAGAAAAAGTCATCATCGGAGACAGAACCATTATTCATAACGGCACAGTTCTCGGAAGTGATGGATTCGGTTACTCGGTAGACGAAGATGGCGTTCGAACAAAAGTTCCACAGATTGGAACCGTTCAAATTGGTGATGATGTGGAAATCGGCGCAAATGTCGCGATCGACCGTGCACGTTTCGGGAAAACCAAAATCGGCAACGGCGTAAAAATAGACAATCTAGTCCAGATCGCTCACAACGTCATCATTGGAGACCATTCCGTGATCATTGCTCAATCCGCAATCGCAGGAAGCGCCTCGCTTGGGGAAAAAGTAATTATGGCAGGGCACGCTGGCGTAGTCGGGCATATCCACGTAGGAGACGGCGTAACGATTGGTGCCAGGGCAACGGCAACAAAAAACATACCGCCGGGCGAATACCTACTAGGGCACCCAGGAATGCCTGCCGCAAAATATAAACGCCAACAAGCAGGGGTCGCACGACTTTCAAAACTAAAAAACCGGGTCAAAGCGCTGGAAAAAACAGTGTCCATGTTTTGCGAGAAGCTGTAGATATCAATGATACATAAATGCGCATGCATAGACCGTTGCGCGACAAAAACGTAACAACACCAAATCCGCGTTACAGGCAACTAAAATCACAAATATCTCGCAACACGCTCTCTGCGAATAAATTGCACAATGATTATTTCGGACAAAAATTCCGGTACGCTTTTTGCTATAAGATGCATCAATCGGCGAATTCTCGTCGATATGGATAGAGTTTACGAACCACAACGATTAAGGAGAAAAAATGGTCAACCCAACCGAACTATTTGCCGAAAACGTCTTCAACATGAACATCATGCGCGAGCGTCTTTCCGATGCAACATTCAAATCGCTCGAAAAAACCATAAACAGCGGCAAATCCCTCGATGCAGGTATCGCCGATGAAGTGGCAGAAGCCATGAAAGGCTGGGCTCTCAGCAAAGGTGCAACACACTACACCCACTGGTTCCAACCCCTCACAGGCGCAACAGCCGAAAAGCACGACTCCTTTATCTTCCCAGACTTCAAAGGCGGAATTGAAACACAATTCTCCGGCGACGAACTCATTCAAGGAGAGCCAGACGCATCCTCCTTCCCTTCCGGCGGACTGCGCGTCACCTTCGAAGCGCGCGGCTACACAGGATGGGACCCAACCAGCCCCGCATTCATCAAATATGGCGACGCAGGTGCCGCGACCCTTTGCATCCCCACCGTGTTTTGCGGATATCACGGCGAAGCACTCGACAAAAAAACGCCGCTCCTTCGCTCCATGAAAGTTCTTTCCGAACAAACCATTCGCCTAGGTCAACTGTTTGGAATCGATTGCGGTGACGCGATGGCAAACGCCACCCTAGGTTCAGAGCAGGAGTACTTCCTCATCGACGAAGAACTCTACGCAGCACGTCCAGACCTCCAACAAACGGGTCGAACCCTTTTCGGGAAAAGAGCCACAAAACACCAACAACTCGACGACCACTACTTCGGAGCCATCAAACCGCGAGTCGCCGCCTTCATGGCAGAACTCGACCGAGAACTCTGGAAACTCGGCGTACCCGCAAAAACACGTCACAACGAAGTCTGTCCAGCACAATTCGAACTCGCACCTGTTTTTGAAACACTCAACGTCTCCGTTGATCACAACATGATCACAATGGAAGTCATGAAAACCCTCGCCGAAAAACACGGCTTCGCCTGCCTCCTCCACGAAAAACCCTTTGCAGGCGTAAACGGTTCAGGCAAACACAACAACTGGTCCATCGTGGGACCAGACGGGAAAAACTGGTTAAAACCAGGCGACAACCCACACGAAAACGCCAAATTCATGACCATCATCGTCGCGCTCATCAAAGCCGTCGACACCCACGCAGCACTCCTACGCTCAACCGTCGCCTCGGCCGGCAACGATCACCGCCTCGGCGCAAACGAAGCCCCGCCAGCAGTCGTCTCCATCTTCCTTGGCGACCAGCTCACAGACATCGTTGAACAAATCGAGGCCGGAGGGGCCAGCCGATCCAAAGACGGAGGACTCATCCACCTTGGCGTTGACCTACTACCCAAACTCCCACGCGGCAACACAGACCGAAACCGCACATCGCCATTTGCCTTCACCGGCAACCGTTTCGAATTCCGAGCCGTGGGCTCCAACCAAAGCCCAGCAGGCGCAAACGTGGTCCTAAACACCATCGTTTCAGAATCCTTCGACTACATCTCCACAAAACTCGAAAAAGCAGTAGCCGACGGAAAGGAGTTTAATCTCGCACTACAAGAAACCCTTGCTGAAATCATCAAAGAACACAAACGCATTCTTTTCGACGGCGACGGCTACACCGAAGCATGGCTCGAAGAAGCCGCAAAGCGAGGCTTGCCGAACCTCGTAGACACCGGAACAGCGCTCGAAATTCTCACCACCCAGAAAACCAAAGACCTATTCACAAAATACAATATCCTCAGCAACGAAGAACTCGAATCACGCTACAATACCTACAAAGAAGCCTATGAAACCCTCATAACGATTGAAGCGGGCACTGCCGCAGACATCGCAAAAACCATGATCATACCCGCGACAGTCACCGCGATCCGCGAATACACAGAAGTCTCCGCCGTCAAAAGCATCACCGATAAAATGTCCGCACTGCTCGAAAAAACCGTCACCGGCGTCACGGCACTAGAAAAGGCAGACTCACCCAAAGCACAAATCAGAGCAATGAAAGAACTCCGAACATCTGTTGACGCGCTTGAAGCCATTGTTCCTGCGAACATCTGGCCGATGCCAGGCTACGCGGAAATACTTCACGTTCAGTAAAACAGAGAAGAGATTAAACGCAAAACCCTCTGCGTTTAATCTCTTCCAATGGTTGGAATTTTTTCTGTCAATCGACAATGCCACATCCTCCAAAGAACCCACCCCGCCTGCGGCACCCCTCCTAATCGGTGGGAGGTTAAGCGCAAATTCCTTTATTCGCATGGTTAAAGTGCGGTTACCCCAACTTTTAGGGCCACAGGCTAACCCAAGTTTCCCCGTTTTTCGCGCAAACCACTACAAACACGCGTTCTAATAAAATTTTAGGTACTACATTTGATTCGTTTTACATTTTAATGAGCTGATTTTTAGTGGATTATTGACTCTTAGTTTTTCATAAATTTGCCAGCCCTCATACAAAACGCTGATTTCTGGGTTTTGCCTCGCAACTTGAATGTC
>JAOZMR010000135.1 GCA_029934215.1 Pontiellaceae bacterium
CGAATTCCACCTTAAATTCGCTGGGTCGTGGTTTGATGTTGGGGGTAAGCGTATTCTTCTGCACCGGTTCTCTGCACTGAATTCTTATCGTTTTTTTCACAGCCGCAAACCCGACAGCGCTTTCCCGTCTCTATTCATTGTGCAGACTCGATCCTGTCAGATTACAAGCAAGGGAGGAGTTTGTCACGTCTTTTTACGTTCTCTCGTGGCTAATAAATCTTCCAAAGTTTGGATATTTCTATAGGGAGAACTTTCATGCGCCATTTCGGTTTTTTTAGCGTTCCTTTTAGATCGAATTCTAGGAGCTCAAAGATTGGGGCTGTGGTTTTTTTTAGGGCGTCAGCGCTCCAGAGGTGGAGGTGAAACCAGTTTTTGTCTTCGCGGGTGGCGCGGAGCGGCGCAGCGCGTAGACGGAAGTCGAGCCCGGTTTTTGGGGAGTAGTTTCCTTTGGCTTGTGCGCTGAGTAGCGTGCCGCCGAGTTGTATGGTTTCGCTCTGTAGTTTTCCGTCGCTTAGTTCGTAGTTTGCGGTGAGCGTGGTGATGGAGAAGATTTTTGTGCCGGCGATGTGGTGTGAGAATCCGCCAAGAAACGGGATTTTTGCGAGGTGTCCTTCTTCTATGTTTATGTGCCCGTGACCTTGGGCGGTGTTCCAGAATCCTTTTTTCGCGTCGGCCGTGAGGTCGAGTGTGCCGGAGAGGATGCCTTTTGCTTGGGTCTGGATTTTTTGAGGTATCTGCTGAATGTCTAGTTTCGCAGCGCTGGCTTGTATGTGGTATTGCGCACTGTTGTCGCTCGGGTGGATGTCGAATTCTGCCGAGCCGTTTAGGGTTCCGTTGCAGAGTTGTATGGTGGTGTTGGTGAAGTTGAGCTGTGTTCCGTTGCAGTAAATTTGAGAGGTGAAGGTTTCGGCGTGTATGTTTTTGGCGGAGATGTTTTCGGCGTGTAGGGTTCCATGGATGATGTGGTTTGTCCAGGTTTTGTAATCAATTTGCCCGTGTGCTTTGGAGGTGATGGGTCCGTTGATGGTGAGGTGTTCGAGTGGGTTTTTGCGGGTTGGCGCAAGAATGCGAGCGATTGTTTTGAGCGGGAGTTCGTTTTTGCGAATGTCGAATTTTGCGAGTTTTTGCGCGAAGTCGATTTGGACTGTTCCGTCGAACTGTTGGCTTCCGAGGGTTGCGTTTATTTTTGTGAGGGAGAGGAGTCTGTTGGAGTATGCCATGTCGACGCGGAGTGTTTCGAGTGGTCCGCCGGTGGTTGTGAGGTTTTTGGCTAAAAGGGTTCCGTCCATTTTTATGGATTGTTTTGGACCTCCGGAGAGGTTGATGTGGATGTCGGGCGCTTGGTTGGTGAATGTGGCGCGGTCGATCCATTTTTGAAGTGCTGGGCCGACGAGTGCGCCGATGGGGTCTGGGTGCGCGCCGGATGCGTGTAGCTCGGTTTTCCATGTTTTTGAGTGGAGGTTTATTTCGGCGTTGCCGGTTAGTGTTCCGGCGTTGTTTATTTTCGCTATGATGTTTTTTGCGGTTAGGTTGTTTTTGTTTAGGGCTAGTTTGAGTGATGTGTTGTTGAGGGTTAGGTCGTTGTGCGTGATGCGTAGGTTGCGTATGTTGGCGTGGATGGATGTTTTGTTCGGTGCGGCGGGGTCGATGTTGAAGTCGATTTCGAGTTCTGGTTTGGTTTCTTTGGAGCTGGTTCCAATGATGTTTGCGATTTGTGCGATCTGGGCCTGAATGTCTGGACATGCGCTGGTGGTGGTTTTCGCGAAGGTTGTTTGTCCGGTCGTGCGGATGCGGGTTCCTCCAAAAAGGAGTTCCGAGTGTTCGATGCGAAGTTGTTTGTTTTGAATGCGAAGTGTTGCGTCGAGGTTTTCCAAGGTTCGGAATGGGTTGTCGGCGTGTAGTGTTGTGTTCCATGTGTTTCCAAGAGAGATGGCGCTGTTTTTCCCGTTCAGAGAAAGTGTCCATCCGCTGGTTGTTGGAGCGCGCCAGTTGGTGGGTCGGATCGATATGTATAGGTTTTCTGTGTGGAAAAGCGGTTGTATGTCGTCGGGTGATGAGCTGTAGAGGCGTACGTTGTGGAGCGTCCATCCCTGCTGGGGGGAGAGCCGGATGGTGTCGATGTGTAGGGGAATCCCGTTTTCTCGTATTTTGGCGGTGATTCGCTGGGTGAGTTGGTCGGGTACGCCTAGTATGAGTAGATGAAAGAGGAAGAGTAGGATCAAAAAGCCGATCGTGAAGCTGGTTAGCCGGATCAGGTGCAGGGTTTTGCGTAGCGGCGTTTTTGGCGTGCGCGTTTTATGATGGGTCTTTTTCCGTTTCGCACTCATTTAGTGTTCGGTTGCGGTTTGTTTGGGGGTTGGCTCTGCGGTTTTTATTGGTTGGGTCACTTTTTGGGTGAGGATTTCGGCGGTTTTGTCCGTAATTGTAAAGACAACGTTTTCGCCTTGTAGCATGGCAAAGCGTCCATGTTTGGTGACGTTGCCGAGAAGGATGACTCGGCCCAGAGTGTCGGTTCCGTTTAGTGTGATGGAGATGCGAAAGGTGGGTTTGTCTAGTCCGTACGGGGTGAGGGTGTCTGGATTGAAGGCGACGTAGCTTGCTGCCTGGAGGGTTAATAGTTTGGTTGTGATGTCAAAGACGGCTTCGGTCTGGATTCGCCGCGTTGGGTCTGTGGAGATGAAGCTGTTTTCTTTGCTTTGTACGCTCCACTCTTTTTCTCCTTCTTGTTGGGTGATTTTTTCGATTTTTGTTGGGTCGCATTGAAGGACGGTTTTTGTTCGGTAAAAGAGCGGGTTTGCGATCGAGTCGTCGATGAAGCTGGCGTCGGTGGCGTAGAGCGACGGTTCTTCGTTGCGCTGAACAAGGCGCAGTTTGTTTGTGGTTGTTTCGCTGATTCTAAGGGTATGTATGGTTTCGTTTTCTGTGAAACGAATCGACCATGGCGCGTTGGTCATTCGTAGAGCTTGTTCTGCAGATGGGGCGTCTACGAAGTCGAGGACCATGACCTGTGCGAGGGTTTGAAGCACTTCTTTGACTTGAGATGATTCTGCAATCCAGCGGGCAGGGCGGGTGATCTGCCATGTGCCGTTGGTTTGTGTTAGATCGATCTGTTGCTCGCCTCGTGCTATCTGGAGGTTGGTGATGCGTGCGGGTTGTGCGCCGAGGATGTGGCGGTTGCGCAGCTGATCTGTTTCGATGTCGAAGAGTTTGATCCATTCTTCGGATACGGTGAAAACGGAGTCGCTTTCTGTCCATTTTGCATAGCGAGTGTCTGGCGGATCTTGGCAGGGTTTGCCGATACGCAGGGTTTGTGTTTTTTCGTCTTGCGTGAAGAGCGTGAGCTCGAAGGCGGGGGATTCGATCCCATAGATGGTTAGATCGGTTTTCTCGTCTGTAATGAACTTTTCTACATGAGCCGCTAGGATTTTTTCGAGCAGGGCGTGAATGCTTACAACATCGGCTCGGCTTTTGTGAGGCTGTTGCATGATCCATTCGTGTCCTTCGGGGCGCCGCAGTTGGATGAAGCCGGTTGGGCGGCGTAGGTCGATGCCGCAAACGGACGCCATATCATCACGAAAGAGAGCGTGGTCTCGAATCCATGCGGCGTCCTCGGGAACTAAATTCAGCAGTGTTTGCGGTGCGGCGATGATGTCGCCTGCGCCTTCGGCCATGATGTAGAGTTTGTCACCGAGCGGTGCGTTGCGACCGATCAGCCAGGTGAATGTGCCTCGATTGTTTTTGAAGGTGATTTTTGCTCGCGGGTCATCGAACCCATAGTCGGACGCAGAGAGGTTTCGGCTTGCAAGGGTTTCTGCGGCAATTAGTTCTCCGCGCTCGACACGAGCCATTCCCGCGATCATTTTTTCAACAATCCCGGTGTTTACGGGCGCATCGGTTGGGCGAACGAGTCGCCATGTTCCGCTGGCTTTGGAGCATTCGGTTTCCGCGCCGGCGCGCTCTGTGAGGATGGAGTGTATGCTTTCTGGGTAGACGGCAAAAACGGTTTTGTTTCGCTGTTTTTTCTGATGCGATGTTTCGCCGTTGCGTTCGAAAAACCAGATGAATGCGCCGAGTGTAACTGCGCCGATTAATAACATGCTTGTGGTAAGTTTTAGTTTCATGATTTTTTTTGGGGATGGGGGATGGGGGATGGGGGATGGGGGATTCGGGTTGCGGGATGCGGGATGCGAGATTTGGGATGCGAGATTTGGGATGGGGGATGGGGGATTCGGGTTGGGGGATGCGTTCGGGATGCATTTTGCATCTCGTATCCCGCTTCTCGTATCCCCCATCTCGTTTCTCGCATCCCGAATCTCGTATCCCGCTTCTCGAATCTCGTATCCCGAATCCCCATCCCCCATCATTTTCTTCTCCGTATCCAGAGGATGAGGCCAGGTAGGGCTGCGAGAAGTGGGATGCCTAAAACAATACTCCAGAATAGATTCTCAATATCGTGCCGGGTTAGTTTAAGTCGAGTGTCGTCGACGGTTTTTGGGGCGATTGCCATGAGCTGTTCGCGGTCGAGTAGCCAGTTTAGCGAACTCATAAACAATGAGGTGTCGCCGCCGGTTAGCCCTCCGTTGGAAACAAAACCAGAGTCCCCAAATACAATCATCCGAGTCGGCCGAATTTGCATGTTCAGGTTTCCTGCAGGTGCTCCTTTTTCAACGGCGACTGCGAGGGAGTGTTGCCCGAAAACATCGTCGGTGCCTTCGTCGTATTGCGCGGGCGATTGATCTGGCTGGCTTTCAGACCAGCTGGTTTCTGATGAGAGAGCTAACGGCGTGACGTTTGGACGGTCAGCTGAGGCGGCTTGGGTGGCGTCTGGTTCCACTGAACGGGGTAGATGGAATGTCGCAGCGGTGGTGCTGAGCTTTTTTGTGATCGGATGGGTGGTGTAGGCGGAGACAAATACTTCGCGACCAGTCAGCGTGCGGGCTGGATCGAGCACAATGTCGTTTCGAAGCAAAACGCCCCATTCGCGAAGCAAAGGTTCCAACCCAGATTCTTTTCTGGAGTCGGCCAGTACCAGCAGGCGTCCGCTTCGGCGTAACCAGGCGTTTATGAGATCTGCCTCCGGTTTCGACATCTTTTGTGAGACTCCAGCAACAATCAAAACCGCACAGTCGGTTGGAATTTGTTTCTCGAGGCTCAGCTCCAGCTTGCGGACTTCCACGTTGTCGCGCTCAACCAGCTGACTCAATCCAGAAAAGCCGACTCGCGTGTCGAAATTTTCAATATCCCGTTCTCCGTGTCCGGTTAAAAAGTAGACGACTGGAACCGTTTCTTGAAGCACCTCTAAAATGGCAGAGGAAAATGCCTGCTCCCCATTGAACGCGACCATTTTTTGGTCGCCGCGCGACTCATCGATTCGGGCAATTTCGTCAGCTCGTTTATATAAATTGCGACCGTCATAGCTGAATACCACGACGTTTGGCTCGCGCACTTGGTACTTCACCGCCAGCTCCTCCGTCTGGGCGATATCGCGGTCTGGATCAACCCACTGGATGTTGAGCTGATCGCTATGAAACTGATACTCCCGAAGAAGATTATGAATATCCTCATAAAGCACATTGCCGGGCTGGAAAAAGACCGTCACCTCGACAGGTTTTTCCAGCTTTTCTAACATTCCAGTGGTTTTAGAGGATAGGCTATAGAACTGTTTCGCGCTCAGATCGGCTCGGTGGTAGTGGCGGTATGAGAGGTAGTTAAGCATCAGCACAATGGTGGCCGCGAACAAAAGCGCGGCGCCTGTGTTGAGTTGTCTAAAGAAGCGATGTCGGAAGAGTTTCATGATTTAGGGAGGTTAGTGGTTATTGGGTATTGGTTGTTGGTTATTGGGGTTTCGTAAAACAAGGGACACCTAAAAGTAGATTTCACGAGAGAAACAACTCCCGAGTTCAACGAAACGTTCGTGCATTTTTTACGAAAGGTTTTTGACAGGGTCTTGGAGTTGGTCACTACCAGCAAATCAAGGTCGCTATCAGAGGAAGGGGCTCCCCACGCATAACTTCCAAACAACACAATTCGGAGCGGATGAAGCTCGCGAATTCGTTGCACCATTTCTGGTAATATGATTTTTAAAATTTCCCTAGCTAGGAACTCCGGTTCATTCGGGGGTCTCCTGGTTCTGTTGTTTTCTTGGCATGGTGCGTAAAGGGCTTTTCCGCAACCATCAAGAGCGCCGGTTCTTCCGGCGGAACGCTGATTTCCCAGATCGCCCCGACGCCACTCACCCTCTTCAAACTGAAGATGCAGTTTGAAATTGGATTTGTATTGAACGTCTGTGATGTAGTGCATGATTTATTTTTGATCCCAATCCAGCCAGCCACGGTATTTTTGCTTGATTTCTTTCTTTGCGCGCCTTGCATCATCTTTGCTCTCTACGGGTTTTACAAACAAAAGGCAGGTTTTGCTTTTTCGACAACGCTTAGCTATCTCGTTCAAATCTTTTCTGTCGCAGCTTGTCTGTTTCACTTTGCTTATGCCGTGATTGTAATGTGCGTTCAGATTTTTGTTTATTCGTTTGATCTGTCCTTCACCTATTTTTCTACCAGTGCCGTCGTCTTCAGAAAAAACATATGTGATGTATTCAGACGTTTCTTTAAGCTTTCTTCTGAATTCCATAAGGGGAAGGTTATCTGTTTTCCAATAAGATTTATTGGAGGTTGATTTGCAGTCGCAATGCCCTTCGTTGTTAATTGGACACCCCCATCCATCTTCAGAGGGGTGTTTTGGGCATCCAAGATAGAGAACCTCATAAATTGAGAAACCATAATTCTTTAAGAATTCTTTTTGTGCAATTGTTTGCATATCTTTTTTCAATGGTTGAAACTTTTTCACAGCTCCCAAATAGTAATCCCGTTTCGGACTTCGATCGAGACTTTTTCTAACCATTTTCTGTCAATGCCTCGTCGGTCGAAAATCAAGATGTGCGATTCGGTTGCAGAGCATCGATCCGCATAGTCCGCCGTTTGTTCCAGCGCTTTTTTTTTCATCTCTTCCAGCGCATGTTCTGTGTTTTGTTTTTCCGTTCGAAGCTTCAGCTCAAAAATCACGCGCTGCTCTGAATCCGGAGACTTCCATTTCAAGTACAAATCCGCCCGTTTCATTCCTAAACCATATTCACGTTCGATCAATCCGTGTCCGTTGCTCACTCGCTGAAGGAAGCTGAAAAAGACCAAATGCGGAGCGGCTTCCAAGTAACCTTGCATGTCTTTCGACCACACGTCGCTGTTTTCGCGCCAAAATTGAACGAATAGTTTCATCAATAAATCGACATTCAGAGATTGGTCTTCGTTGATCCATTTTGGATTAAAGATGGTGAGGAATGCGGTTTGCATCGACTTCGAAAGTTCCCGTGGAATCACCTCTTTATAAATATCGTTAGAAATAACGAGGCCCTGTCGTGTTCGTTTAATCAACCCGAGATCGATGCAGTACTCCGCGTCGTCTGGGAAAATGCGTGCATTCACGCCCGTCATCATCGGCTCAATCACACCACGAACACGCGGCTCTTTCAATTTGTCGGCGAGCTGATCTAAATGGGTTTGGCGAGAGAGAA
>JAOZMR010000136.1 GCA_029934215.1 Pontiellaceae bacterium
CCCCGAAAAATCTTACCGTTTAAAACCGCCGAAGAACTATTCATTCAGGAACTGGTCGCATGAAAAAGTCGAACCTTTCAAAAAGACGTTCAGAAGAACGTTGAATTCGTAATTAGAGCCATCTCCGCCGAGTCCGGCATGGGTCAGGTTCGAGGAACCGGTAATGACGCTGCTCGGGGTGTGCTCATTAAAAGGTTCTGGACGGAAAATGTAAATTTTCGCGTGTAGCTTGCGCTCTGGATGAGCCTTAATCTCAATTTTTTTGGAGGCCACATCCTCGATAAACTGGAGAATCCCGTCTTTAACATCTTTGAAGTAGCTTGCTTTTTGAACATCAGTTTTTGCTTCTTGAAGAAACGTCTCAATCGTCTGCTGGGGATTCCCTTTAAACTGCATCCCTTTCGAGTGGGAACGAGCCAGTAGCTCATCCACATTGATGCCGACAAGAATGCGAATATGCGGAACATGTTCCAAATGCGGGCGAAGGGCAAAGTAGCCGGACGCTCTAAAATATCCGACCAGTGCATCAAAAAAACTGAATATTTCGGTTGTGAGTAAAAACACCTTCGATTTTTTTCAAAAGCGTCTTTCTTCTTCATTCGTAAAAAATCGAATCGACATCCATTCCCCCTCTTCCAAAATTGGAAACTTTTCTACAGATTTCTTCCAAGGGTTGGAAGAAAGCATGATCCTATCAGCTCGGACAACTCAAGTGGTTGTTTCGAAATCCGCTCCGCCAGCGCAACGACTAGGAGAATCTGGCAGACCCCAGGCAAAACGGGGTTTTCAAGGAAATGCCCGCTAAAACCGATGAAGGTTTGTGGAAACAAAGCATCAGCCGTCGCTGAATCCCCTTCGACAACAATGTTTTTAAATGATTTTTGATCGCTATTTTCATAGTTTTCCACTTACAAGTTTATCTCAAATCCACTCGCCAGACGGTGGTTGCCTGTGTGGCCATCCAGCGTTGACGAGATGCGATCTTGTCCGCTGTCCACTCGTTATATTCCGCAGCAACCTTTTTGGTGATTTCAAAATCACTTTTTTCATAAACCGGGCTTTTGTCGGCGTACGTGCCGTTGCCAAGATCGCGGTTGGCCTTGACCTTCAGGAGCGTCATGTTGCCGAGGCGATAGATCATTTTTTCGTCGCGGTGTTCGTCATAATTGATCCAATCTTCGCCTGGATGCTCAGGAAGAATATGCTCAATATTATACTTGTCGCTATCTGCATCGTAGTCAGCTTGCCCTACATGTTTTTCGAGGCTGAAAAGAATAAAGCGAACCACATTTTTATTGCGACTACTGGTGGTTTTTAACTCCTTATCGGCAAAAGCTGCCTTAAATTTCTCATCCTCAGGGTAGATTCGTTTCAGTCCGTCGAGCGAATCGCGCAGGCTTCCGTTGCTTGCAATGAGAATTGAAACTTCGTTATAAGCACGCTCTTGCTCGTTGGTTTGCATGTTGCAAATGATGTTGTAGCGAAAGGAGATCACGCAAATCGCGCGAAGAATCCGGTCGAAATCGTTTGGGTCAAACGCTTCGTACGCCGCAAGGAGCAAAGAAAGGGGCTGTCGCACGTTGAACATTTTGAGCTGTTGAAGCATCCGTCTTTGCTCTTTGCCCCAATGGTCGGCCTGCGGATCACGCAACGCCGCATAGATATAGGCATGAGTATCCAAATTTCGGATCAAATCAAAAACGGACTGCTTGTTCTGAATCTCTCGGCGGATGGTCTTGAAAAGGTCAGATTTCCGAACCAGTTTGTTCCGGCTGTTCCAGTAGGCACGTAGAAAGTCAGGAAAGCTTTCTCCGCCTAGAACTCCGACAATCCGCTCCCATCGATCCTCCAGCGTTTTCATTTCGTTCTCGTGCGACCCCTCGCTACTGACAACAGAGAAAAGATAGTTTTTCAATAGATCGGTTGACGAAAGCCGTACTCCACGGGCGTTGAGCGTTTCAAAAACTTTAAATGCATTCAGCTCGTCGGTAACGGTGATGACCGTGAAAAAAAGCTTATCGACCACCTCGTCAATGAATCGGGCGACCGCGATTCCGTCCTGCCCGCAATGGGTTTTGATTCCGTTTTCAAACCAATCGAACGCTTTCCGCAAAAGATGTTCCGACGCACGAAGCCCTCGCTGTGGAATTTTCCCAAGAGGAACCAGGTAGTTTTGGTAGAAATCGTTATTATGCCTATTTAGTTGAAGTTTGGAACGCGGAACCAGCGTCACAGGATCAAGATAACCAATATAACTGCTACGCAGTTGTTCAAGCCGTTGTTGGTTTCTATCGGTATCTTCGCCGGACTTTGCGATCTCATCTAGGTGAGATAATGCTGCCAAAATCATTACGCTTAACGTGGTAATTCGTTGTTGACCGTCGATGATGTCGAATTGCTTTGTGTCGGGAGACTGTAGGACAAGATAGCCCATGTAATGAGCCGGTTCTGGGTCGTCATCAAACAAGCCGACGAGATCCTGCCAAAGATCACCCCACTCATCAGACGTCCAGGAATAGTCTCGCTGAAAACGAGGCACCTGAAAGGTCAACCCATTTCCGAGTAACTGTCTCAACGTGCTATTTGTTGTATTGAAATTAATATTTGCCATAACTCACCTCTGTCGTGTTTTCCGTTTATAGCACAATTCCGAACCCGTATGTCATTCAAATTTTCATTCGCTGTTAAAACTCTTTTTCCTGTTTTCGGGGATAAACCTCCTTCACCCGCAAAATCATCCGATAATGAAAGCGTTTGTTTTGCAAGACAATTCCCATTCGGATACAACCGCCCATCAATATCTTGATAATCGAAACCGCTGATAACGCAACGGGTTTTCCAACCCTTGGAAATCCCCTTTCGAATCCCAGCCCTCATGCAAAACGCCTATTTCACCTTTCGTCTCGCAAGTTGATTGACGCAACTTCGCCATGAAAGCTACAGATACGTGAGATTTATTTATCGCTTCGCTTTGAGCCAGACGGAAAGAATGGAGATGTCCGCCGGGTTGACTCCGGAGATGCGGGCGGCTTGTCCTAAGGTTTCGGGTAGAATCTTTTTGAGCTTTTCTCGAGATTCATACCGTAGTGCAATAATCGCATCGTAATCGAAGTGTCTCGGAATGCGTACTTTTTCCAAGGTTTGGAAACTGGCGATGCGTCCTTGTTCTCGCGTGATGTATCCTTCGTATTTTACCGAGGTTTCGACCTGTTCAATTACATCCGGCGGCAACTCTAGCTTCGCGCACGGAAGCGTCCGATAGCTTTCCCCAGGTCGGCGCAGTATCTGCGCGAGGGAAGCTCCTTGGTGGAAGGTTTTTCCTAGACGAAGGATCTCTTTATCTATCTGCTCTTTCGCGTCTGTGGTTTCTGCAAGATCTGCGTCTGAAATGATTCCAAGTTCTTTGGCTCGGTGAAATAGACGAAAATTCACGTTGTCCTGCCTGAGTGTTAAGCGATGTTCGGCTCGCGAGGTGAACATGCGATAGGGCTCGTCCGTGCCTTTGGTTACTAGGTCGTCGATTAATACGCCGATGTACGCTTCGGTTCGGTCTAAAACGAAGGCGTCGAGCCCTAGGATTTTGCGGGCCGCGTTCACGCCGGCAACGAATCCTTGTCCGGCCGCTTCTTCGTAACCGGTGGTTCCGTTGATTTGTCCAGCGAAGTAGAGATTTTCAACCGTTTTGGTTTCCAAGGTGTGGAAGAGCTGGGTCGGCGGCGCGTAGTCATATTCGATCGCGTAGCCGGGGCGTATGAATTGTGCTTTTTCCAATCCTTGGATCGATTGGATCATTCGCACCTGTATTTCCTCGGGGAGACTGTTCGAGGTTCCGTTTGGATAAATCCGGATGTTGTTGCGTCCTTCTGGTTCAACAAAAACGTGATGCGATGTGCGTTGCGGAAACTTCACGATTTTATCTTCAATGGATGGGCAGTATCTGACGCCTGTTCCTTCGATCAGTCCGCTGTATAACGAGCTTTTCGTGAGGTTCTCGGAGATTATCTGGTGGGTGTGTTCGTTTGTATGTGTGAGCCAGCAGGGGATTTGGGCGGAGTTGATACGCGTCGAAAGATCGGATTTCTCTATTTCCAGACTCTCTCTTTTCGCGGCACGCGAAAAAAATGGAGGCGGCTCATCGCCGGGCTGAATTTGCATTTTGGAGACATCGATGGAGTCTTTATGGAGTCGGGGCGGGGTTCCGGTTTTCATGCGTCCGAGCTCGAAGCCGAGGGTTTCGAGCGATACGGAAATATCATCGACTGCGGCTTCGCCCCAGCGTCCTTCATGGATCACAGTTTGCCCGATCATGATCCGTCCTCGCATAAAGGTTCCGGCGGTAAGCACGACGGTTTTTCCTGCGATTTTTTCGCCGCCGCTCAAGACAACCCCTCTAAGGGTTCCGTTTTTTGTCCAGATTTGCGTTGCGGATGCTTCGAGGGTTTCGAGGTTTTTTTGTTGTGCAATAATGGACTGCATGCGAGCCGGGTATTGAGCCTTGTCGCATTGTGCACGATGCGCCTGAACCGCTGGGCCTTTGCGTGTGTTGATGGTTCGCCGCTGGATCGCTGTGTAGTCTGTATTACGAGCTTGTTCGCCGCCCAAAGCGTCTAACTCGCAGGTGATATGGGATTTAGCAATTCCGCCGATCGATGGGTTGCAGGACATACGAGCAATGGACGTCTTTTGTATATTCAGCAAAAGCGTCTGTGCGCCGAGCCGAGCCGCAGCCAGCGCTGCCTCGCATCCGGCGTGTCCTCCTCCCACCACGATCACATCAAAACATTTGTTTAAAGTTTTCATCATAACTGCGCACCGAACGCCTTTCGCTTTTACCTATTAAGTCCGAAGGAAGTCTGGCACTAATACAGACATTTTTCCAATCAAATTTCCCTGACAAAAAAATCGCATTGCCCAAAAACCTCTAAGTCCGTAGAATTCACCACAAATTAAAGGAAAGGATTTTTAATGAGCACAAAACTATCTGGAAACATGCTGATCGCCCAAAGCGGTGGGCCAACCGCAGTCATCAATCAGAGCCTAATCGGCGCGGTACTTGAGGCAAAGAAGCACGCACAGATCCAAGAAATCTATGGATCGCTCCACGGCATTCAGGGCATTCTCGACGAGAACCTCATTAACCTAAAAATGGAGACCGAGGAAACACTCGAAGAGGTGGCGCAGACCCCATCCTCCGCCCTGGGCTCTGTCCGGCGCAAGCCGACGCCGGAGGATTGCGCAACCATCTTCCAACGTTTGGAAAAATACAACGTCCGCTTCTTTTTCTACATCGGCGGCAACGACTCCGCAGAGACCGCGCACATCATCAGCGAAGAAGCAAAAAAAGCTGAATACGATCTTCACTGCTTCCACATCTGCAAAACAATCGACAACGACCTGCGCGAAAACGACCACACGCCCGGCTTCGGTTCCGCAGGCAAATTCGTGGCGCAGGCGTTTATGGGCGACGATCTCGACAATCGTGCGCTCGGCGGCGTGAAAATCAACGTCGTAATGGGTCGCCACGCAGGCTTCCTGACCGCCGCGTCCGCCCTCGCCCGCACCCACGAAGACGACGGCCCGCACCTGATCTACCTCCCAGAACGCCCCTTTGCGATAAATCGCTTCATCGAAGACGTGGAGAAAACGGTCCAAAAGCACGGACGCTGTGTCATCGCAGTATCCGAAGGCATATCCGACGCCCAAGGCACCCCGATCGTCGTAAAAGGCGCCACAACCAAAGAAGTGGACTCCCATGGCAACGTACAACTCTCGGGAACCGGCGCGCTCGGCGACATCCTCTCCGCAGAAATCAAAGCAAAAACAGCAATCACCCGCGTACGAGCCGACACATTCGGCTACATCCAACGCTCCTTCGCCGGATGCATCTCCGAAACCGACGCAAAAGAGGCGCACGGAGTTGGAGCAACCGCCGTAAAAGAAGCCATCGCAGGAACACGCGACGGAAGCATTGCGATCAAACGAAAAGACGGCGAAAAATACAGCGTAGAATTCACCCGCGTTCCGCTCGAAAACGTAGCAGGCCACACAAAACACATGCCAGATTCATTCATCAACAAAGACAACAACAACGTCACCCCCGCCTTCATCCACTACGCCACACCCATCGTCGGAAAACTTCCAACCATTGGAAAACTCAAAGCAATTCCAGTCGAAAAGAGCTAAACATTCAAAAAGAAGCCAAAACAACGCCCCAAGGAGCACAATGAGCAAAAGCCCCAAAAAAGAAGAAAACCCGATGATCAGCGTCATGCTAAACGTCGTAATCCCCGTCATCATTCTGACCTACCTAAGCAAAGACAAATATCTCGGCCCGACGTGGGGACTGGTGGTTGCCCTGATTCTACCGATCGGTTACGGCCTACACACCCTCATCAAACAACACCGAGCGGACTTCGTATCAATCATCGGAATCATCAGCGTACTGCTAACGGGCGTCTTCGGAATCCTAAAACTTCCGCCCGAATGGATTGCCTGCAAAGAAGCCGCGATCCCGCTGATCATCGGACTAGCGATCGTGATTTCGCTAAAAACGCCCTACCCACTCATAAAAAAAATCCTAATGAGCGAAAAGATTTTCAACGTAGAACTCCTGCACGAAAAACTGCGCGAAAAAGGCACCGAGGCAAAATTCGAAAAACGGTTAATCGGTCTAACGTGGGGGCTAGCGTCGTCCTTCTTCCTCTCGTCGGTTCTAAACTACGGGCTGGCAAAAATCATCCTAAAAAGCGAGCCGGGCACCGAAGCATTCACAGCAGAAATTGGAAAAATGACAGGAATGAGCTACATCGTCGTCATGCTGCCAAGCATGGCCGTGATGACCCTAGTTCTGATCGCACTAATCAAAACACTCACGCACCTGACCGACCTAAAAATGGACGCCCTCCTCGCCGAACACCTTCAAGAAGAGAAAAAAGAGGAGTGATCTCTCGCCCTATAACCTTCGCAAGACGTGCCACACAACAAGGAAAACAACCATGAAAAACAAACCGAACGGGATTCTCAGCAAAATCCAACGCTTCCTACAACAGGAACTGTGGAATCTCGAACCGGAAACCACAACAAAGGCGCGTGCGGCGGGGCTCAAACTCCTGCGCATCTGCATGCTCATCGTCAAAGGCTTCAAAGAAGACAAATGCCCGCTGCACGCCTCCGCCCTCACCTTCATCTCCGTCATGGCAATGGTTCCGTTTCTCACCATCCTCTTCGCCATCGCCAAAGGCTTCGGTTTTGGAAAAGCCAGCCACATGCTCATGGACCAAACAGAAGCATGGCCGCTCGCCCTACAAGAAGCCATCGGCTCAATTCTGAAAACCGTCGAATCGGCAAGCGTTGGAGCCATGGCAGGATTCGGGATCGTATTAACCCTCTGGGTAACCATCAAAATGCTCAGCAACATTGAAGAAACATTCAACACCGTCTGGGGCGTAAAAGACTCCCGCTCGCTCATCGACAAAATCCGCAACTACATCGCAATCATCGTCATCACGCCCATCCTCCTCATCGTAGCCACCACCGCCCAG
>JAOZMR010000137.1 GCA_029934215.1 Pontiellaceae bacterium
GTCAACTAATGACTGCTGGAGTTCGTCGCGTCACCCACGTTTTTAATCTGCACCCAAGCCGTTGAATGGATGCTTCTCACCAATCAGCCAATAGAGACCTTCGACGACGCTTGCGAACGAGTATATTGGTATCGCCTTAGATGGCGAATTGATATGTACCTCAAGGTTTTGAAATCCGGATTTCGTGTAGAAGAGTGTCGGCTTGGAACCGCCGATTACATTATACGCTATCTCACCGCCATGAGTATTGTCGCGTGGCGAATTCTCACGATCACATTGATTGCACGCACAAACCCTACCCTGCCTTGTTCACAATGTCTCTCGGAGGATGAGTGGAAAGCTCTCGTGATCAAATCAACAAAGTCTCTTCCTGCGACCACTCCTACCATAGCCGAAGCGCTCGTATGGATCGCCCGGTTAGGAGGATATCGAGCAAGAAAAAACGACGGACAACCGGGAAACCTTGTATTATGGCGCGGTTGGACACAGTTAATGGATCTAACTGAGGGCTATCGTTGGGCTAGCCAATTTTAAGATTCATGGGTAACGGAAAGCTCCCAAGAGGGGTTTTTCCAAGGGTTGGAACCCTTCTCTTTCAATCGGAAATCGGCAATCTCCATTCGGCAATGCTCTTCCCTCTGACTTCCTCTAGCGACAGCGGTTGTGGAAACCAGCCCTCATACAAAACGTCCTTTTTTGAGTTTCGCCTCGCAATATGAATAGAGCCACTTCGACCTGAAAGCTGCAAACACATGGAGATTTACATCCCATCATTGCCGCTTCCTTTGGGTCGCTTCTTTTTGGGGAATACAAAAAGCACGTTCGGAATACCTCAGGTCTGCCGTCAATCATTCTGCAAACCATCCCCCTCTCCTCTGACCCCCTCCGAAGTTCCTCTAGCGAAGCGGGTGGTAAAAATTCTTCTGCACCAATTCCACGCACCGATTCTCATCATTTTTTCACCACCCGGTGAATCGTTCATGCGTCACTATTTTTGAATACAAAAATAATTTATCGCTACGCTTTCAGCGCTAGAGGAATTTCGGAGGAAGTCAGAGAAAAGGGATTAAAGTTGCGTCATTCAACTTGCGAGGCAAATCTCTGAAATGTGCGTTTTGTATGAGGGCTGGGAAACCTGATCCGGCTCGTTTCCAATGGTTGGAACCTTTTTTTCGATCAATGATGCCTGTGTTTTCGCCTTAAAACTGTTTTCGGTACGTTCTTGGAGTGATGCCGGTGTGCTTTTTGAACTCAATTCCTAGGTGAACCCCACTCCCAAAGCCGCTGGAGTCTGCAATGCTCTCCATGGGGGCGTCGGTTTCGCGAAGAGCTTTTTTCGCGAGGTTAATCTGAACACGGCGTATTTCGTCGTGTAGGCTTCGTTTTATGGCGAGCTGAATGCGTTTTTCTAGGTTCCGTCGGCTTGTTCCAGATTTTTTGACGATGTCTTTGATTTGTATTCGGTGTTTTGCCTGCTCGCGTATGAGCTGAAGGGTTTGTACGACGAGGTCGTCGTCAATGGCATAGATGTCGGTGGATTGTCGGGTGATTACTTCGGTTGGGGTAATGAGGATGGGGGCGGCAGGTGGTGCTTCTTTGTTGATTTGCGTGTTGAGTATTCGTGCTGCCTCGGCGCCGACTTGTTGCGCCGACCAGTCGACGCTGGAGAGAGAGATGAGTCCTGTTTCGCAGAGAAGAGGATTGTTGTTGATGCCGAGTATCGCTACGGGTGCTGGAACGGAGATCGCTTGCTCTCGACAGACCCGAAGAACGCCTCTGGATATGTTGTCGTTTGAACAGCAGAAGGCGGATTTCTCTTTAGCGGTTTTTAGTTCACCGAGTAGCGCTGGGTCTTCTAGGGGGCGTTGGGTGAGTTGTATTGTGTGAAGGTGGAGACCTTGTTCGTTTGTCCGTTCTCGAAATCCTTCAAGACGTAGGTCGCGGAATCCGGGTGTGTTTAGGTGGACGAAGGAAAGATTTTGAAATCCGTGATCCAGTAGATAATCGGCTGCCATGCGGCCTAGAGCTCGGTCGTCTGGGCCCACTTGGATACAGTTTTTAAAGAGTCGGTTGGTGTACAGGTTGATGAAAGGTGCAGATAATTTGGAGGCATCGTCAACCGTTTTTTGGGTGGTGGCGTAGCCAATGATTCCGTCGATATTCCAGTCGGCTAGGTTCTGGAATTTTTCGGATGTATTTCCTGTGACCGGGATGAGGTGCCAATTTTTTTTTGCTTTTCGGGCGTATTGAGAGATGCCAAACGATAGATTTCGTTCGGTACCCGATTCGTTCTCTAGTAAGAGAATAATGCGTTTGAGTTGAGGCATAACTTTGCGTAATCGTGTGATAAAAAAGCGACATTCCGTAGAACTACAACCGGAATTCGAGCTGGGTTTCTTCGATAGGAGGAGTGTGTTTGTGTTTTGAGCTAGGAACTTGGATCGAACGTGTTTGTTTTCCGTCGTTTCGATACCAGATAATCGCGGATCGCGGTTTCGTCGTTAGCGATGGAGTCGCAGCGGGTTTCGGCGTTGTTTAGTTTGTCGAGTTCTGGATGATGCGCAGTAGCTCCAATTGCCTGTTCGATGGCATCGGTGAATTTCGCAGGGTGCGCAGTCGCAAGACAGATCGTTGGGGTTTCTAGGGTTTTGAAACGCTCAGCAACTGCAATTCCGACCGCAGTATGTGGGTCGAGGATGTAGCCGAATTCGTCAGCATATTTTTTGATCGTCGCGAGGGTTTCTGGGGTGTTGCCTTCGCCCGCTGCAAACAGATCGTCCGATCCTGCCATAGTGAGTGCGCCGTTTTCGCTGAATCCGGCCATTAGCTCGGAGAGTTTTTCGGTATCCTTTCCTGTACGGAAATAGAGGTAGCGCTCAAAGTTACTGGCGACTTGTATATCCATCGACGGACTCAGTGTCGGAACCACCGAGCCCATACTGTATTCGCCGGTTGCGAAGAAACGAGAAAGAATGTTGTTCTCGTTGGTGGCGAGAATCAGTTTTTTTATCGGTAAACCCATCTGCGCTGCGAGGTATCCCGCCATGATGTCGCCGAAATTTCCCGTCGGCACAGAGAATTGAACCCTGTTCGCTCCGGTGCGCTCTTGCACGCGAAAAAATGAATAGAAGTAGTAAACGGTCTGCGCCAATACGCGTGCCCAGTTGACGGAGTTGACGGAGCCGAGCGAGTGCTCGTGTTTGAATGCCACATCGGCAAAGATCGATTTCATTAAGTGCTGGCAATCGTCGAAGGTCCCATCCACGGCAAGATTAAAGACGTTTTCATCGAGGACGCTCGTCATCTGCTTTTCTTGAATTGGACTGGTGCGCCCTTCCGGATGCATGATGAAGATTTTGATATTCTCCTTACCATGCACGCCGTAAATCGCGGCGGAGCCTGTATCGCCGCTCGTTGCTCCGAGGATATTTAGTTCTCCGCCGCGCTTTTCGAGAATGTACTCGAAGAGGTTTCCAAGAAACTGGAGCGCGACATCTTTGAAGGCGAGTGTTGGACCATGCCACAGCTCAAGAATATGCAAATCCCCGACCGGCACCACAGGTGTTACGGCTTCGTCACGGAACGTGGAGTAGCTTTTTTCGATCAAATGCTTGAGGTCGGCTTCTGGCATATCGGTTGTGAACAAGCGCATCACCTCGAACGCCAATTCCTGATAAGATAAATCCCGCCAGGCCTCCAATTTGTTTCCAATGTTTGGAAGTTTTTCTGGCAGCAAAAGCCCGCCGTCGGGCGCAAGCCCTGTCATCACGGCATCCAGGAAACACACAGGCTCCATTTTTCCTCTAGTACTAATATATTTCATAATTTTTTCCGACTGCACATCGTGTCTGCGTTCAAGTTCAGGTCAGAGAGTAACCTAGCGAAACCGTCAAACAAACGAAAAACGAATGAAATACGCAACGAATGGAGGTAGCGTCCATGTCGAAGAGGTATCATTCGAGTTGCGAGGTGAAACTTGAAGATGGGCGGTTTATATGAGGGTGTTTGTGCGTGCGAAATGAAATTTCTATCATTCCGGTCTTTCATTATTTAAATCTTCCCCTACTCTATTCGTTTTACACATGGGCATGTGGTGGAATTGGTAGACACGCTGGATTTAGGATCCAGTGCTTCACGGCGTGCGGGTTCGAGTCCCGCCTTGCCCACTCAACATAAACAACAAGGAAAAGCATGCTTCCACAGCACGGAGGAGTTCCAAACTTTAGGTTACGCGTTCAAGGGTCGGTCGTGGCTCTTTTGCTTTTTGTGCTACTCACGGGCGGTCTGCTGACCCTCTCGCTTCATTCTCAAACTGATCCCGGCGATCTTGCTGCGCAAAACAGGGTCAAGCTTTCAGCAATCGTCACAGGAATGGTTTCTTTTTTTATTATTTTAACGGCAACTGGACGCTGGTGGCATCCGCATTTATGGAAACACGGCAACAGTCAGCTTCAGCATCGCCACCGCCGCAAACACGCAAACACCAAACATTCTAAGCAATGAACAAATTTTGATTGCCTTAGCGGGCATGGTTCAGTACATTCTCCACCTTTTCCGGACGGACGCGTAGCTCAGTTGGTAGAGCAGCTGACTCTTAATCAGCGGGTCCAGGGTTCGAGCCCCTGCGCGTCTACCATCCACGAAAACCATTAAAATCAAATGGATTGGTTCGCAACCATTTAGTTTCTTTCTGCGATCCTTTCCTCGCGGTTGGCTACGCAATTTGGAGAGATCATGAAAAAACTAATTTTCGTATGTACAGGAAACACCTGTCGAAGCCCAATGGCAGAGGGGTTATTGCAAAATCTTCTCCCCGTCGACAGCGAGTGGGAAATCTCCTCCGCAGGCGTATACGCCGACGACGGCTGGCCCGTGAGCGAGCACTCCGTCGACGCGCTCCGCGAAAAAGAGATCGATATCGCAAGCAGTACATCCACCGCCCTAACCCCCGCCATGATTGCAAAAGCTGATTTGCTAATCACCATGACCGACGGGCATCGACAGGCAATCCTCGCCGCTGTACCTAAAAGTGAAGGCAAAGTTTTCTTGCTTAAATCGTTCGGAGTCTCAAAATGCGCGACTGATATTTACGACCCAGTCGGAGAAGCGCTGGATATTTACCGTCGCGTGCGCGACGAAATTGACGCCGCTTTGCCCGACCTAATTTTGTACATGATGGACTATGGATAGGTGTTATTGGTTCTTTGGTATTTGCGCCACTCCCCTCAGGGCGAGACGTTTTTAAAACACCAAATATCCGACACCAAACATCAAAACCCCAATAATAAAAGGCGAAAAACATGAAAATAGCAATAGGTGCCGATCACGGCGGATTTGAACTGAAAGCGAAATTGATTGAACGGCTAAACGCCAAAGGCGTGGACGTGGAAAACTGCGGAACGAACAGTGCAGAATCGACCGACTATCCCGACTACGCGGCAGAAGTGGCGCGTCGAGTTTCGCAGTCAGAGGCAGATCAAGGAATCCTCATTTGCAACACCGGAATAGGCATGAGCATCACCGCCAACAAATTTCCCCGCGTTCGCGCCGCCGTCTGTTGCACCCCAGAAATGGCAAAACTCACCCGCATCCATAATGCATCGAACGTGCTCTGCCTCGGCGCAAACAACGTCTCAGACGAAACCTCAATAGAGATCATCGAAGCGTGGCTCTCAAACGAACCAGACATGGAAGGCCGTCACGGTCGCCGCGTGAACAAAATGAAGGCATACGGCAAAAGCACCAGCGACGCCATTGCTATTCGCGAAACCGATCCAGAGATATACAAACTCATTCACGACGAAAACATTCGCCAGAAAAATAACATCGAACTAATCGCCTCCGAAAACATCGTCTCGCAGGCAGTCCGCGAAGCGCAAGGCTCGCGCCTCACCAACAAATACGCAGAAGGCTATCCAGGAAAACGCTGGTACAACGGATGCGACTCCGTCGACGAAGTCGAACAGCTCGCCATCGATCGCGCCAAAGAACTCTTTGGCGCCGAACACGCCAACGTTCAACCGCACAGTGGATCTGGCGCAAACATGGCAGTCTACTACTCCGTTCTCGAACCCGGCGACACCATTCTCGCGATGAGCCTCGCCGAGGGCGGTCACCTCACCCACGGTCACCCAATGAACTTCTCAGGACGCTTCTTCAACATCATCCCATACGGCGTCTGCACCGATACCGAACAAATCGACTACGACGAAGTGCAACGCCTCGCGGAAGAACACAAACCGCGCATGCTCGTCGCAGGCGCCAGCGCCTACTCACGCATCATCGACTTCCCGCGTCTACGCAAAATCGCCGACTCCGTTGGCGCGCTCTTCACCGTAGACATGGCGCACATCGCCGGACTCGTTGCTGCGGGCTGCCACCCAAGCCCAGTCCCACACGCCGACTTCGTCACCACCACCACCCACAAAACACTACGCGGACCGCGCGGCGGAATGGTGCTTTGCAAAGAGAAATTCGCAGCAGATCTCGACCGACAGGTCTTTCCCGGCATTCAAGGCGGACCGCTCATGCACGTAATCGCTGCCAAAGCCGTCGCCCTCGGCGAAGCGCTAACACCCGAATTCAAAACCTACCAGGAACAAGTCGTCAAAAACGCAAAAGCACTCGCCGAAGCCCTACAAGCCAACGGCTTCCGCTTGGTTGCCGACGGGACCGATAACCACTTGCTTCTCGTCGACGTCGGCGCAAGCGGTCTAACAGGAAAAGACGTGGCGAATGCATTAGACAAAGCATCGATCACCGCCAACAAAAACGGAATTCCATTCGACAAGAAAAGCCCGTTCGTTACATCCGGAGTTCGCCTCGGAACCCCAGCGGTCACCACACGCGGCATGACAGAAGTGGACATGAAAACCATTGCCGACTTCGTACAAACCGTGACCCAGAATCTGGGAGACGAAACAAAGCTAGCAGAAATCCGCGAAGAAGTGGTTGTATTCTCCAGCCGCTTTGTTCTTCCATGAAAATAAAAACACGCTAAATTTCATGGTCTAAACCGAGCATTTTGAGAGCGGAGCATCGTACGCTCCGTTTTCTTTTGGTTTTTTTGTTTTCAAGCGAACAGAGAATTGCTACGTTTCCTTTCTTTTGCGCCCATAGTTCAATGGATAGAATAGTGGCCTCCGAAGCCATAGATACAGGTTCGACTCCTGTTGGGCGCACCATCCTTCGAAAACCTAACCCGTACGAAGCAAAACTCCTCCACCCGTCTTCTACGTTCACCAAACCACACGCGTTTACTCACGATCGTGAGTAAACTTCATTTGAGTTGGCTAACTGTGAAAAACTGATCCAGCCCTGAATCCGTTAGATAATTTCTAAAAACATGCGTTACCTGTTGGGCTGGAACGGCTAATATAGCCGGACAATTAAATCAAACTGGGTATACACTTTACTCAACCGACCACACCATGTGGTTTTTTGCCTCCTATAATTTCCTTTC
>JAOZMR010000138.1 GCA_029934215.1 Pontiellaceae bacterium
GGCATACCCACCTGCGTTTTCGCATGGTTTTGGATCGCCTCTTTTCCTGTCTTAGATAATTCCATCAATCAGATTCCTACGTTTCTCACTCAGCCTTTCTTATGTAGAGACCCTTCGCTCCACAGGAATTACCCCGCCTCATCACTACTACGATCTCCTCCGACTCCCGACAGCGTTGACCGTCGGGGCTCCCAAGTTCCTGACAGAACTTTATGTACGCGCTATCCTTCTCGACCCCGCCGTGTGTTATCCGCTCCAAACCGTTTCGATTGGATAACTGCTGGCTTCGGATTCTCTGACACCTTGACCACACGGAACAGCGTAACGAGGCTTACGCAAAGGTTCACTTTCGTTATGGCTCGCACATTCGCAAACACGAAGCTTCAAACAGTCGGTTACCCTTCTGCCTGTCCGTGTTGCTACTCACAACGGTTATTTCATGAGACAAACTCCTTTCAGCTTGTTAGCTCTGCCAAGCTTTGCTTGGCGCACCAGAGAACGCAAAAGATTTAGATAAGGAACGAATAAGCGGAAAAGAGGGAGCGTGATTGGAGCTTCCATCTCCCCAAATCGGGAGCAAGATGCTCCCGCCACATAAAAATCCCCTCTCGGGAGGGGTGCCGCAGGCGGGGTGGGTTCTTTGGATGATGGGACGTTGCCGAGTTCCAACCATTGGAAACGAGCTGGATCAGTTTTTCACAACCGCTATCGCTAGAGGAAGTCAGAGGAACAGCCGAGGGGAGATGAATATCGAACACCGAACATTAAATGCCGACTCGCTCCCCGATTTCATCGACGCACAATAGTTCGGCGGCGGGCTCCATTTTGTAGCGAAGCACCCACTGCATCGGCGAGCATCCGAGATGCTTGTTAAAAATGGGAAAAAGCATGATCATATCCGACGGGCGGAAATTTTTTGAAGCTCCATTTTGGTCGGTTTGCGGGCTTTACAGGGTGAGTAGTTCTTGAACGTCGCTCCAGGATAGGCTTTGAGAAAAATTCCCTGCGTCTTTTTCTAGGGTGGCATCGATGACGCTTTTTTTGCGCTGCTGCATGGCGAGTACTTTTTCTTCAACGGTGTTTTTTGTGATGAGTTTGACGCTGTAGACGGTGTTTTTCTGGCCAATGCGATGCGCCCGGTCGGTCGCCTGGTCTTCTACGGCTGGGTTCCACCATGGGTCGTAATGGATGACCATGTCGGCTCCGGTGAGGTTTAATCCGCTTCCGCCTGCTTTTAGACTGATGAGGAATAGCGGAATGGTGCGGTCGGTGTTGAATTCTTTGACAATGGATTGGCGGTTTTTTGTGGCTCCGTCGAGGTAGCAGTATTTCATGCCGCGTTCTTCGAGTTCGCTTCGTAAAATGCCGAGCATTGAGGTGAATTGACTGAATACAAGAATGCGATGACGTGCTTCGAGTGCTTCGTCGACGAGCTCAAAGAAGAGGTCCATTTTTGCGGAGGGGTATTTGCTTTGTAGGTTTGGCAGTTTGAGTAGGTCTAGGTGGCAGCAGGTTTGTCTAAGTTGGAGGAGTGTTTTGAGAATCTGCATGCGCGATTTGTTGAAGCCTTGCGAGTCGACCATGTCGTTGATTTTGCGTTTTGCGTTTTCGAGCAGTTCTTTGTAGACCATATGTTGGTCTTTGCTTAGGGTGCAGTGCGCGACGCGCTGGATTTTGTCGGGTAGGTCTTTGGCGACTTCTTTTTTGAGACGACGTAACAGGAATGGGTTCAGTTTTCGACGTAGTTTCAGTTGTGCGAGGTCGGCCTCTGGTCCGCCTTGACTGATGGGTTGTTCGTAGTTTTCGCGGAATGTTTTGTGGTTGCCGAGGTAGCTGGGCATGAGGAAATCCATAATCGACCAGAGGTCGGTGACGCTGTTCTCGATGGGCGTTCCGGTGAGACCGGCTTTGTGGATGGCTCGGATTTTTTTGACGGCTTTCGCGTTTTGGGTGGTGTGGTTTTTGATGTGTTGGGCTTCGTCGAGTACGGCGATGGCGAATTCGTGTTTTAAGTAGCGATCGAGGTCGCGACGTAGGAGCGCGTAGGATGTGATGACTAAGTCGGTTTCTGCGATTTTTTCCCAATGGTTGTGTCGGTCGGTTCCGTGTAGGCGAAGGACGCGCATGTTGGGTGTAAATTTTTCTGCTTCTTCGCCCCAGTTGTCGACGAGGCTGGTCGGGCAAACGATGAGGGAGGGTTTGTTGCGTGCGGTTTTGTTGTTGCGTTCGAGTTGTAGCCAAACGAGGGTTTGTAGGGTTTTTCCTAGCCCCATTTCGTCGGCGAGAATCCCAGAGAAGTTGCCGCGTTCTAAGAAGCGGAGCCAGTAGACGCCTTCTTTTTGGTAGGATCGCAGGGTTTTTTCGAGGCGGTCGCCGAGTGGCTCGGGCTCAATTTTTTCGTTTCGATTTTGCGCTTGGGCTTTTTTCATCCAGTCGGGCGCAACTTCGACATCGACTCCGTCGAGCGCACTGATGGAGGATTGGACGTACGGCGCGTATATGTCATCCATCCGGAATGTTCCGGCTTCGGTGCCGCTGCCGAATGCGCAGTCGTCGAAGACCTCGCGAGCGGTTTCGATGGCATCGATATCGAGCAGGATTGTGTTGCCGTTTTTCTCGACGAAGGCTTCGCCCATGTTTAGAGCTCGCTGGATTTCGCCGGAGCTTAAGCTTTGTTCGCCGGTGTTTTCGTATTCATACCCAACCTCGAAGAAGCCTTCTGAGGAGGATTGCTGGATGCGAATGACGGGGGTGATGCAATCGACTTCGTCCATGAAGGGGGCGACGCGACCTTCGAGTTCGACGCGCCAGCCGAAGCGGCGGAGCTTGGGTATGCCGCATCCGAGGACGGTGAGAACCTCGCGCTTGCCGACGATGGAGGTGAGCAGGTCGCCGCGATGACCTCGGAACCCGATGGGTGCCAGTTTTTCGAGCGCGGCTTTTTCGGCATCCATATTGCGGACGCGGTACGCGAGTAGATCGTCGGGGTCTGGAATGGCAAATTGTCCTGCTTTTTCTTCGCGGCAGGCGCGGAGGAGTACGTCGCCATATTCTGCGTAGAGTTTGGCGGATAGTGATGCTCGGCTTCCGCTGATGACAAGGCGGAAGCGCGGTGTGGCTGGGTCGAGAGAAAATAAGTCTGGCGAGATTCTGGTTTCGAGTTGGCTGCTTTTTCCAAGGTTTGGAAATTCGTTCTCCATGAATGCCGGTATGGCGTTACGCGGGATTCTGATGGGGCTTTTATAAATTGCACGCAAGGGACCGGGCAGTAGTTGTTCCAACTGTTGGAATGTTCCGCGTGCGAAAACCCAGCCGATTCGTCCGCCTGCAATAAAGAGGGGGTGGGTCACGCGCTCGTCGAGATGTGTATGCATCGATAGAACCAGTTCGCCGGTTTCTTCGTCGAGTAACATGCGGATATACGTTTGGGCTACACCGTCGAGAACCTCAAGGTGTCCATCGCGTCCGCCCTCGTAAATCGGTTTCTTTCGGCAGAGCCGTAGGATGTTGATGAAATCATCCAAGCTCACGTTCACCTTTCCCTTTGCGGGACCGTCACAAATATCTTCGAGCACGAAAAGGAGGTTTTCGTCGCGCGGGCTGAAGCCGAAAGAGATCTCTTTTGATATCTCGTTGAGAGGAGTGGTTTGATTCTGATATTCCGCAGCGCAGCGCATGGTTATTTCGCTGTTTTCGACGGATTGTTCGCGCCAGCTCTGTTTGAGTGTGAGGCGCAAAACGGCGGGAGTTGCGGATGGGTGATTCTCTGGGACGCGCTTAATATAGTTGGAATCATCGATTTTTTCGAGCCGTTCTGCACGCTTCTTTTCTTTTTCGGCTTTCGCTTCCAAACGCGGATCGCCGTAGATTTTAATGACCTCCATACCCATCGCGACCAAGTGGGCGCAAATTAATCCCTTGTCTCGATTATCACGGCAAGGGCAATGGTTCTCAACGAGACCGCCTTCGAGAATTTCGAATTTCGAGCGCATTCCACGAATGCCGAGGGCGAGCTGACCGGTAACGAATGGGTGCTCGTAGGTAACTTTATCAACAACCCTACGTTCAAAAAGCAAGCGTCCATCGCGAAACGCTTTCCATCCAGCCCATTCCTTCAGGGTCTTGTATGTAAAAGGTACTGCCATATCAACCTTCCAATGATTGGAACAAAAAGCCGCTCCGAGAAGAGCGGCTTTCGTTTTCCAATGGTTGGAACTTTATGCTTCGCCGAGTTGCCAGCGGACGTAGCGTTTGATGGTGATGGTGTCACCAAGCTCTTTGCTCTTCGCTTCGAGTAGAGCAGTGATGCTCATTTTGTCTTCTTTGACAAAACCCTGTTCGAGGAGCGTGTTCTGCGAGTAGAACTTGTTTAGTTTTCCTTTGAGGATGTTTTCAATGATGTTTTCTGGTTTTCCTTCGACCTGTTTAGCGAAGAGAGCTTTTTCGTCTTCAACCAAATTGGCTGGAATTCCATCGCGGTCGAGGGACATTGGGTTTGCGGCTGCAACATGCAGGCAGATGTCGAGACCGAGAGCTTGAAAGTCAGCGTTGGTTGCGGTTTCGTCTTTCTCAAGACCGAATTCAACGAGAACACCAACGGTACCACCCATGTGGATGTAGCTTGCGACCGCGCCTTTTTCTGCAACGAAACGTTCGCTCTTGCGCAGAACGATGTTTTCGCCGATTTCTGCGATTGCGGTGGTTATTTCGTCTTTAACGGTTGCGGCGACATCGCCATCGATCTTCATGGCCTGGTCGGTCATATCGGTGACAAATGTCTGGAAGATTTCGTTGCGGGTCACGAAATCGGTTTCGCAATTGACTTCAATCATGATTCCGGTTTTCCCATCCTCGGAAACCTTGGAAGCAATTTTCCCGTTTTTCGCAACGCGGGACGATTTTTTTGCGGCGACGGCCATGCCGCGCTCGCGCAGAAGCTTTACGGCTTTTGCCATATCGCCTTCGGCTTCCTGAAGGGCGCGTTTGCAGTCCATCATGCTGACGTTTGTGGCGTCGCGCAGTTCTTTTACCTGACTAGCAGTAATATTCATTGTTCAGATCCTTTTCTAAATTAGTCTTTTTTTTCGTCTTTCGCCTCAACTGCTGGTGCTTTTTCAGCAGCAACCTTTTCAGCTTTCACTTCGGGTGCGGGTTCTACAGCTTTAGGAGCTTTTTTTGCCTCTGGTGTTGCAGCCGGTTTCTCCTCAACAATTTCTTCCTTTACAGGAGCAGCGACCTCTTCTTTAGCTTTGACTTCAGCTTTAACTTTTGCCTTGGCTTCTTTGGCGGCTTTGGCTTCAGCTTCAGCTTTCACCTTGGCTTCTTCGGCGGTTTTCGCTTCAATTCTCTTGAACTCTTCTTTATCTGCCGCTTTCTTTTTAGCCTTTTCTTCCCTAATTTTTTCCGCCTTTATCTTTTTGAGCACTTCGGCGCGTTTTTTCTTTTCTGCGTCTTCTTTTGCTTTGCGCTCAGCGCGGGCTTTGTCGGCAACCGCTTTTTCTTTTGCTGCTTCATCGCGGCGGCGTTTGTCTTCAGCCTTTTTGGCTTTTGTGAAGGCTTCTTTTGCGGCTCCAATGGTTCCGCCGAGTGCTTCTGCAATCAGGGTTAGGGAACGAATAGAGTCGTCGTTTCCAGGGATTGGATAGTCGACGAGGTCGGGGTCGGTGTTTGTGTCGACCAGAGCGACGACGGGGATGTTGAGGCGCTGGGCCTCGGCAATCGCGAGTTTTTCACGGTTAAGGTCAATCACAACCATAGCACCTGGAAGGTTGCTCATGTCCTTGATTCCTGTGAGGTTTCGTTCAAGCTTTGTCAATTCGCGACGAAGCATCGACTGTTCCTTTTTGGAGAACGTTTTGAGTTCTGCCTCGTTGGCAAAAAATGCTTGAAGATATTCCATACGCTGAACGCTTTTACGAACCGTGGCGTTGTTTGTGAGCATTCCGCCGAGCCAGCGATGGATTACGTATGGCTGACCTGCTTTTTCGGAGGCTTCCTGAATGATGGAACGCGCCTGTTTTTTTGTTCCGACGATCAGGACTTTTTTCCCGGTCATCACAGTATCGTGCAGAAATTCCTGCGCCATCTTGAGATGGACGAGAGTTTTCTGGAGGTCGATGATGTAGATCCCACCTTTTGCGCCGTGAATGAAGCGCTTCATTTTAGGATTCCAACGTTTGGTTTGGTGACCGAAATGCAGACCTGCATCAAGCAAGTCTTCGATCGTCAGTGTCTTATCGGACATGGCATTACCCCTTTCTATAGTTCCTTTGAACAATCCGCTTTGGTTCCGTCGGGGGTAAACCGACGTGAACGCTCGCTTCGATCGCGCACTTGCGCGAATCATTAAGCGCTCGTTTATACGCATATAAATTCACTCTGGCAAGCGGTTTTAAGCGCAATTTTTATTCTCTGTTCGATTTGATCAAAAACTGCGCCTGTTCGTCCTCTGGTTTTTCTTTTAGAGTTGCAAGCTGGACAGATTGGATGCGCTATCCTACTCTAAAAACTGTTTCGGAGGGCGTTCCAATGTTTGGAATGGAGTCGCCTGCGAGAGTTGTACTATTAAATGAATGGAGAGTATCGTGAAATTTTTAGATGTTCGAACAGATTATGCGTTTAAGAAGGTTTTTGGTTCAGAGAAATCAAAGCCACAATTGATCAGCTTTTTAAATGCCTTGTTGGTGTTTCCGAAAGGACAATGCGTCGAGGATTTAGAAATAGTAGATCCATACAATATTCCGATGCTTAAGGGGATGAAGGACACATATGTTGATGTGAAGGCACGGTTGAATGATGAATCGTTGGTGATCATTGAAATGCAGGTGCTTAATGTGGAGTCCTTTGAGAAACGTATTCTTTACAACGCTGCAAAGAACTATTCGACGCAGTTGGTGAAAGGCGAAAACTACGACCTGCTCAATCCGGTTATCGCCTTAACAATCACCGATTTTGAAATGTTCCCTGAAACCGAACAGATGATTACTCGCTTCAAATTAATGGAGAAAGAGGGACTGATTGAATATAGCGACGATATCGAACTGGTTTTTGTTGAGCTCCCGAAGTTCAAAAAGAAGGAAGAAGATTTAGTCGACGTAATGGATCGCTGGCTCTATTTTGTGAAAAACGCAGGGTCGTTGAAGTGTGTTCCGGATGATATGGACAAGGAGATACAAGCGGCCTTTGATGTTGCAGACGAAGCATCTATGACTTTTGATGAATTGGAAGATCAGCATAAGCGGATGGATTTCATCTGGATGCAGAAAAATGCCGTTAAAAAAGGCATAAACGACGGAGTGAAGCGTGGAATCAGTTTAGGACTAGAACAGGGACTAGAACAGGGAGTAGAACAGGGACTAGAACAGGGGCTGGAGCAGGGGCTGGAGCAGGGGCTGGAGCAGGGGCTGGAGCAGGGACTGGAGCAGGGACTGGAGCAGGGACTGGAGCAGGGACTGGAGC
>JAOZMR010000010.1 GCA_029934215.1 Pontiellaceae bacterium
CGCGGGTTACTTTTTTATCGTTTGCTGGAAATGTCTGTGCGAACAAGCCCCGTCCAACGAAAGGCAATTATAGGAGGTAAAAAACCATATGGTGTGGTCGGTTGAGTAAAGTGCATACCCAATTAGGTTAATTGTGCGGAACGATATGCCCAAACATCTGCACGTCCTTGCCTCAACTACATTTTTTGACCGGTTTTTTGACAAGGTTTTGAATGTTAATCACTGGAGCGGTTTCGATCGGGATCGTTGCGATAAGATCGATGTGAAGATTGAAGATTTAGAATCACTGATTTTTCACAGGTTTGAATTTGAAAAGATCAGCCAGAACTTTGGGTCCGAAGCTCGTTGCGCACTTAAGTTTCTCCGCTCGTGGTTTTTGGGTGGGTACAATCGTTATCAGTATCTGCCGATTCTCTTTGGTTGGAAGTTCAACGCCGAGCAGGCGCAGCTTGAACGGTTCGTTGTGGAGGTGACAAAGCTGTTCACTTGCTATGGAATTGTGTGGCACAAAATTACAGCCGGGCGACGGAATCCAGCGTATGAACTGCTGCAAAAGATCGTTGTTTCGAGTGAGTCCGTCGAAGATGTGTTCGCTGAAATTCACAACAGCCGCGTTGGAAGGAAGGCTGAGTTGACTGAAATTCTTACGGAGCGAAGCATTGCCCATTTAGGGCGCGAAAAAAATCTCATTTGCCGAACCTCCGCAATGCTGGATGAGCTTGGGCTTGATGAGAAAAGTCAGAAATCTCCAGAGGCTTTGGTTAAGCTTTTATTCGGCACAAAAATAGACATCGAGCATATAGAGTCGGCCAACCATAAAGACGGCAGCAAGCGTGAGAAAATTTGGGATGAGTGGAAAAAAGAGTTGCATCAAATTGGCAATCTCATGGTATTGGAGATGACGAAGAATCGTTCAATAAGCAATGAGGGATATGTTGGAACAAAACTTCCAGTTTATGAAGGGAGTGATTTTTCTATCGCGCAACGGCAGGCGCGGGAGTTCAAAACGTGGGATCTGGAATCTTGTAAACAGAGAAAGTACACCGAAATTGATCGGCTTGTGAGGCATCTTTGCGGCTGAAACCCTCGCTCTCGGTTCGTAGTTTCCAACCCTTGGAAAAAGTCGCCGCTGTTTTTTCCAAGGGCTGGAAACGTTCTGTTGGTTTTATTTAAATATTTTTTCTCCTCGGTCGCCCAGTGTCCGACCGGGTGTGGTTTGATGGGTTTAAATTATAAAAGAAAGGAATACATATTATGGAAAATCAATCGGTTGAAAATCATTATGCCTTAGCAGAGGTTGCGGGGTGTGCGGACACAGGTCGTCATTTAAATCTCCCCCAGATTCAACGAAGTTTAGTTTGGAAGGCCGCTCAGATCGAGTTGCTTTGGGATTCGATCTTGCGAGGATTCCCTATCGGGTCATTTGTTGTTGCTGAGTTTTCAGATAATGATGATAAGGCTCCTTTGCAACTCTTAGATGGGCAACAACGAATGAATGCCATAAAGCTGGGCTACAATCAGTTTGGAGAGGAAGAAACCGAAAAGGGGCGCGCTCCTGTTTTGTGGCTCGATTTGGCTCCGAGGGAAGCAGGGCAAAGTACCCGAAAGTATTGGGCGCGCCTTTGCACACCTGCTCATCCGTGGGGATATAAAGCCAACGATAAATGCGATGTTTTGAACACCGTTGAAAAGCGAAATGCCTGCGAGAAATACAAAGCCACCGACCCTTATAAAGCACAGGTTTTTGAAGCTTGGCCACATGACGCAGAGTGTCCTGTTCCTTTCGCGTGCCTTATTTATGCTGCTGAAGTTGCCGAGAATGCGGCGGGTTTTGTCGATGCGGTTATTGCTCAAATAAAGGATGGCACTTGCTTTACTGTTCCCGAGAACTGGCATCAGAAAGTTGGTGAAGTTGCTGTCCGAGAAAGCCTCAAGGGAAAGGCTGCGGATTTGTACGGCGCTTTTAACCGACTAAAATGCTATCGCGTCTCCACGGTTGCTCTTCCTTCAGGGTTCCTGAAGGAAAAAACGCAAGCAGATCAATTGGGGTCAATGGAGTGCTTTTTTGAACGAATGAATACTGGAGGGACTCGAATCAGCGCAGAAGACCTTTTCTATTCAACCGTTAAAGCTAATTTCAAGGAGTTTAAGCTTAAGGAACATTGCGATATGTTGGCGGAAACGGTGATGCCACCGTCTCATTTGGCCATCTTGAGTTTCAGACTCGCGCTAACCCTCCTGCCAGGAAATGAGAAGTTGCAAAAACTACATGGAACACCTGGCTTGCCGGCAATCCGAAAAATTGCAAGAGATGTGGATGGCGATGACTATAAAGCTATTAAGCACATGTGGAGTGACTCGGGTTCTCAGATTGGAAAATGTCTTAATACGGTTCGTGGCTGGATCTCCTATGATAAATGTTCAGATGGGTTGCCGCCTGTTTTGCGCCTAAGCCTGATCCTGCATTCTCCAGATGTATTCTTGTTGTTGCTATGGCTCGCCGAGAAGGATGGACAACTGGATGGAAAGGTTGCTCGCCAGCTTGCGACGCTTTTGCACTGGTTTGCCGTCGATACGCAGAAAGCCTGTAATGCCATCATTGAAGAATGCGAAAGGGAGGGAGTTTCAATAGAGGCTATTCAGCGAGGGATCGCCTGGTCGGTAAATAAAAATTATATCCTTGCGCCGTATTCACCGGATGTCTTGAAAGAAGAGGAGCGATGGGAATGGTGTGAGGAGTGGAGCTGGTGGACTGCCTGGGGGGAAAAGACACCCTGCATGGATTGGATTAACAGGATAAAAGATCACGGGCTACGGTCTGGGACGACAGCGAATGAGTTGATTTTATACGCGCAACGAGAATATCTGGACAAGACGTTTAAAGGATATAACCCCGCTGATCCTGTTTTGTTTGGAGAGAGTAATCGTCCGTGGGATATGGATCATATCATTCCAAAATCATGGATTGTTGGGGCGAAAGGAAGAAAGCGAACACCTTGGATTGGGCTATGTGAGCAATGGGCGCACTCCGCCGGAAATCTCGCCGCTATTCCGTTTGGGATTAACCGCTCAAAAAGCAATTCTCAGGAATGGAATGAATACGAAAATCAAGACCATAAAGAGGGCCTTCTTTATGAGGCACACAAAATACAGAATAACATTCGAGAGAGCGGTGATATGGCAACAGAATTCGCATCTTGGTCAAAAAATCGAATGATTAAAGTGTATGAGCGGTGGTTTGATGGTTTGGATTTGAAAAGTCTCTTGGAGTTTCAGAGTGAGAGCCTCCCTGAATCAATTCGCCTGCGAAAAGAACTTTTTGAGCAGATAAAAGAAGAGCTTGGCACCGATGCTGATATATTCTTTGCGCAAAAAGATGATCAATATCCAGTATCATTAAATACTGCGCACGAGTGCACGAACTGGTTAACCGTGGGCGTTCCCTTAGAAAAATGCATGCCATGCATAACGATAGGAGAGCTTAGGAGTGATGGGCTGATTAAGCTTAAATTTGGAGTTCGCATGGCTCCCGGAGAGAAGCAGATAGATGCTGAATATAAAAAAGGGGTATTTGAGAAATTAGCCAAAGACGATGACTTGTTGGAGCTTCATGTTAATGGATGGTGGTATCTCTATTATGGAGAACACGTCTCTTTTGATCAGAGAAATATTTTGTCTTATGTCTCTAAGATAAAAAAATGTATAGAGGCGTTAAAATGAGGTACCGAGGCTCGTGGTGGTTTTTTCCAGCCCTTGGAAAAAGCCGCCGTTATTTTTTCCAAGGGTTGGAAATGCTCGGGGTTTTATTTAAATTTTCCGTGGTCGCTCAGTGTCCTGCTGGGTTTGATCTATGTAAATTTCTGCCCAAAATGAGATTGAGAAGAAAAGGAGGAGCAAGAAGATGTCGAAAATATTGTCCAAGTCAAAATATTGCACGGGGCTAAAGTGTCCGAAGTTGTTGTGGGTTCATTTCAACGATAAGGGGCGGTTGCCGGAGTGGGACGCATCGGTGCAGGGGCGGTTCGCGCAGGGGGATACGGTCGGCGATTTGGCGAAGTCGTTCTATCCGGATGGCGTTGAGATCGGTTTTCGTCCTTGGGCGTTTTCGGAGATGATCGCGGAAACGGCGGAGGCGGTGAAGCTGCGTAAGCCCATTTTTGAGGCGGCGTTTGGTCAGAACGGCGCGTATGCGCAGGCGGATGTTTTGGTTCCGGTCGAGGGGGATGCGTGGGATGTTGTGGAGGTGAAGAGCTCAACGTCGGTGAAGGATGTTTACTTGGACGATTTGGCGTTTCAGTTGTGTTTGTACGAGTCAGCGGGGCTGTCGATTGATCGCTGTTTTGTGATGCATATTAACAATCAGTATGTGCGTCAGGGAGCGATTGAGGCGGATAAGCTGTTCGTTAAGAAAGATGTGACGGACGAGGTGCGCCAGCGGTCGATTCATGTTCGGGAGAAGATGGAAGAGATGTTCGAGACCATCGCGTTGCCGGAATGCCCAGAGGTGGCGGCTGGAGGTCAGTGCTCTTCCCCGTATGCCTGCCCGTTAATTTCTGAGTGCCAAACCCCTCTGCCAGAAAACTCACTTCATGATTTCTATCGGTTTTCAGGAAAGAGAAAGAAGCATTTGGCGGATGAGGGCGTTTTGACCATTCCGGATTTGCCAGACGACTATGCGTTAAGCTGGCGAAACGAGATTGTGCGAGAGGCGGTTCGGACAGGGGAACCACAGGTGAATCGCGAGGCGATTTCCGAATTTTTGGATGGGTTGCGGTTCCCACAATATCACCTCGACTTTGAAACCTTTCATATTCCGATTCCCGCATACGACCAGTCGCGACCGTATCAGCCAATGCCGTTTCAATTCTCATTGCATATTTGGGAGTCGATGGATTCTGAGCCGAAGCATATTGAGTTTCTTTCGGATGGAAAAAACGACCCGAGAAAAGAAATCCTGGAAAGCTTGCGAGAGCATATCGGCCCCGCAGGCGATGTCGTTGCGTATAATCAATCATTTGAAATCGGTCGGCTGAAGGAGTCTGCCGCTGTGTTCCCTGAATATCAGAGTTTTGTGGATGGACTGATTCCGCGCTTTGTCGATTTGTTGGTTCCGTTTCGGTCGTTCGTTTATTATCACCCCAAACAATGCGGAAGCGCGTCCCTTAAAAAAATCCTGCCCGTTCTCGTGCCGGAGTTGTCGTATGACGAGCTGGAGATTGGCGACGGAATGGCGGCCAGCGCGGAGTATGCGCGGGTCACCTTTTGCGATGTCTCCGACGAAGACCGCGCCCGAGTCCGCGCCGCCCTGTTGAAATATTGCCACCTCGACACCCTCGCTCTGGTCCGGATTATCCAAGCCTTGGAACGTCTCGTGTAAGGCCGGGGGAGAGAGTTTCACCACGGATGGCAAGCGAGACGCTCGCGCTACTTTCTGTTCGTTCCTCGTGGTCAAAAAAGCGGTTGGTTGAGTTTTCCAATATTTGGAAATGAGTCGGGGAGATGTTTTTGGACCTATAGATATTTGTCGGCGAAGGGTTTTGATTTTAGGACTTCAATGCCCCGGTAGCCGTTGATGTCTAGAAGGTGTTTATCGCCGCTACAGATGATTTTTGCGCAAGAGTGTAAGGCGGCGGCGATAAATTTGTCGTCGTCGGGGGCGGCGGAAACTGGCTCGGCGAGCGTTGTGTCCGAAATCATTTCGGCATTTGTTAAAATCCATTCTAATACCGTTTTGTGGTCGTTGGGGTGTCTGCGCGAGAGTCGTTTTGCAACGTCTCGGTATTCAATTAATATCGCAGGGGACATCACCAGTTTGATGCGTTTTTCCTATTACCGCAAAATCCGGTTAGATTTGGTGTAACTCTTTATGCATCAATATATTTCGCGAACATATACTTCACCAAATCAGGTGTGCAGTTCACATCATTATTCGTCATAGAACCACGAAATACTGTATGTCGTCCCAATGTCAGCCAAGATCAGTCAGAAAAAAAGACGGGGATGATCGAGTATATCCTTCTGCAACATGCAGACCGGTAACGGGTTGCATGCAATCCAACCGAATTTTGCGGTAATAGCGTTTTTCGTAGCAGACCTCAAGAATATGCGAAGGGATGCCGCCAAAGAAGATGGAGGAGATGATTACGTTGGTGTCGAGAATGACCTTCATGCCTTTGCCCGCACGGCTTGGATGGCATCGTCAATGTTTGATTTTTTGAGGCCGGCTTCTTTTGCTTGTTTGTGAACTTTTTTCAGTAGCGTTTTGAATTCTTCCGGCGGAGGTGGCTGAATGGTTTTCAGGATTACCGTGTCTTCGTATGCGACGACAACGAATTGATTGCCCGAGTTGAGGTGCAGTGCTTTTCGTATGGATTCGGGGATCACGACTTGACCCTTGGATGTCATTTTTGTTGTGGCGAGTGTTTGCATATTTCCCCTTTACGTTCTTACTGGTAAGAAAACATGGATGGTTGAGTTATGCAAAATTATTCATAGGGAAAATGCAGAAACGGTGCTCTCGGTTGGTTTAAAGTAGTGCGAGCGTCTCGCATGAATGGCAAGCGAGACGCTCGCCAAACTTTCTCTTCGTGGTTAAAAAAGCGGTTGGTTGAGTTTTCCAATGTCTGGAAACGAGATGGGGAGAGAGTTCCCGCGGATGGTAAAACGTCCCGCGGATCAGGATCGTTTCATTTCATCCGTGGGGCGTTTTACCATCCGTGGGGGCTGCTGTTTTTTGGCAGGACGATTTTCCGGAGCCGGCTTTTGCCGAGTATAACTCGGCTCTACGGAAGATGCGTGGAACCGAATTGCATTCGGTTGTTTTTGTTCGGCATTATTTTCCCCCCTCGGTCGCTCAGTGTCCCACCTGTTGTGCGAAGGTACTCGCTTAACAGTAAGGGAGGGTTTTCATGAGCCGACAATTAACATCCAAGGAGTTGAGGGCGGGGAAGGTTTCGCGGGCGGAGTTCGCAACGATTCCACGCCGGAAAATCGCGATTGTGCTGGATGGAATTAAGAGCGGGTCGAATTTGGGAAACATCTTTCGGGTGGCGGATGCGATGCTGATCGAAAAGGTTTGGGTTTGCGGGTCGGAATCGGTGTTTAGCACAAAGTTCAAGCGGGCTTCGCGGAAGATTGAAACGTGGGTGGATTGGGAGTGCCGAGATGATGCAGCCGCATTGGTCGCAGAACTGAAGCAGGCGGGGAATTCGATTGTTGCGATGGAGTTGTGCGATAAAAGCGAACCGCTGTTTTCTATGGAATACATCCAGCCGCTTGTGTTGGTTTTTGGCGGAGAGTCCGCCGGAGTTTCGCCGGAGGTGCTGCGTTTATGTGACGGGTGCGTTTATCTTCCAATGCTTGGAATGGGAAACTCGATTAATCTCAGCAATAGCGTCGCCATTGCATTGTACGAAGCGACGCGGTCGTTTTTCTTTGAAGGAGAATGATGGATGAACGGGGTTTCTCCGCCCGCTATCGCTAGATTACGCAAACTTGTCCTGCCATAGCTCGTTAGCGACGGCGGATGCACACAGTTTTAGAAAACGGCGGGTCGCAAAATCCCCTCCGGCGGATGGGTGCCGGAACGGCGGGGTGGATTCAGTTTCCAATGTTTGGAAATGTGTCTTAGCGGCAAGATTGAAAAATGTTCAAATGTCTACACAGGCACCTTTTCCAGGCACCTTTTCCGAGAACCGAATGATCCTGTGGGGGACCCCTTTTCCGGGCATAATGGCTTGCCTCCTTTCTAAGTTTACACCTACACGACCTTCATTTAAGCATTGTCTTCAGCTGACAGGTGATGTAGAAGTCTGCTGAGTTTTTAATCGCAGAAAATCTGCGCAATCTATGTCGGGTTTCGTCCCCTAGCTTCCGTCATCGCTACGAAGCAGCTATGGAGGGAGCTTCCGGAGGCCGCTACTGTTAAAGGAACAAGCACACGGAGAGGAAATATGGGAAAACATTATCCAATGGCGAATTCCGTGCCCGCTCACATGAATGAAGAGAGGTTGAATAAGTCAATACGTAGAGAAAATCTAACGGGTTTAGCGAACAACACAAAGTGGAATGAATTCATCACTGCCATGAGGGATAGAGAGGACTGGCTTCCTTCGTACAGAACCAAGGCCGTTAATGGGTATATTTCTGAATGGGATGTTGAATGGATTTATCACCTGCCTTTTCCTTTCAAGCTCGTTAAATGGTTCGATGTCGACTGCTGTCAGACAAAAGAGACGGGTGGCGTCTTGCTTGATGATGAAATGATTGATCACTCCGAAGAGTTTGTTTCTTTGGTCGAAAAGATTGGTTTTGTCTATGAGAAGCGCGGCGGGATATTGAGAATATTTGGATACGGACCCAAGGATTATGAAGCATTTGGCGAATAAAATACTCATAAGCATCGTGACAGCATCAGTGACACACAATTGACTGGCTTGCATTGAGACATTACGATGCTGAGAAAGATGTCCGTTAATCACAAGAGGTCAATCCAATGAAAATACTCTGTACCGTTATCTCTCTCATGTTCTGTTTGCTCGTCGCTGGATGTGGTCACAACGGACCACAGGAAAACCAAAAATGGACGGTGAAATTAGGCGATGGTGTGAAGATGGAGTTTGTGCCGATTGCGGCGGGGTCTTTCCTGATGGGTTCGGAGAATGGGGACTGGAACGAAAAGCCTGTGCATCGGGTCACGCTGACGAAGCCGTTTTGGTTTTCTTCCACAGAGGTGACGTGTGAGCAGTATGAACAATTAATGAATCTCCCGATATCGCGCTTTCTAGGGTTGCAGAAGCCGGTTGAGAGCGTGAGCTGGGAGGATGCGATGGCGTTTTGTGAGAAACTAACCGCCCGCGAGCACGAGGCGGGGCGTTTGCTGCCTGATTTTGAATATACATTGCCGACAGAGGCGCAGTGGGAGTATGCCTGTCGAGCGGGAACCACGGGCGACTTTGCGGGCAATCTAGATGAGATGTGCTGGTACGGCTTTGATAATGGACCGCATGCGGTTGGAACGCTACAGGCGAATGCTTGGGGTTTATATGACATGCACGGGAACGTGTGGGAGTGGTGTAGTGACTGGTATGACGATTTTACGTATGAGAACGGTTCGGTGACGAATCCGCTGGGAGATAGCAGTGGACCGTATCGGGTGACGCGTGGCGGGGGTTGGTACAACCGTCCTTCGGACTGTCGGTCGGCGTCTCGTGACTCCAACAGGTATGACTACTCGCGCGATTCCCTCGGCTTTCGACCTCTCGTTCAGCAGCGGCCAAGCGGAGTGGTCTTGGATGAACAATCATTCGGCTACTATGTCGTGAGAACCTATTCGCGGGAGAAGGGAGGCTTTGAAATCCTGCGAAAAGGCGTTCGTGTCTATGCGGATACCGGCTTCCTTTTTGAAATAGGTGGCAGTTCCTATGAGGAACACCCGCCCAGCAGTTTCCGCCCGATCGGCACGGATATAACCGGAGACGGAAATCCAAACTTGCTCGTCTTTGAGTCGAAGGGTGGAGCCCACTCTCTGGGTTTGTTTCACCTGTTCGAAATTGGCGATACGTTTCGGTTTATTCAGACCCTATCCACCCGTTTCCATAACGTTGATTTTGAGAATCTCGATGAGGATGAAGCCCTTGAGTTTGCGCTGGACGATTGGACTTTTGCCTCTTGGCGTAACAGCTCTGTTTTTTGGGTCGGCCCCCAGATCATCTTAAAATATCGCGGGAATCGGTATGGGATGGAGCCTGATCTGATGAGAAGGCCCGCGCTGCCCCATGAAGACCTTTATCAAATGGCAGCTGAAATCAAGGCGTTGCCTGACTGGGCCGAAGAGCAACCTCCCGTTTCATTATGGGACGACATGCTGAATCTTATCTACACAGGAAACATGGAACAAGCATGGGATCTGGTTCAGCTCTCCTGGCCCGATGGAACGGATGGCAAAGAACGATTTCTGACGGACTTCAAGGCACAGCTGAGTGAGAGTCCTTTCTGGGAAGACATTCAACGGATGAACCATCAATAGCGCATAGCATCATCTGTTTTTCGAGAAAAGTTGTCTGTGTAGGAGTTTGAGCTAAAACCCAGTGCCGATGCATCAGGAGGCAAGCACCGAAATAGATCGGCTTGTGAGGCATCTTTACGGATAAAAGCCTCACCCCCAGTTCGCAGTTTCCAACCCCTGGAAAAAGCCGCCGCTATTTTTTCCAAGGGTTGGAAATGCGCGGGGTTTTATTTGAATTTTCCGTGGTCGCTCAGTGTCCGGCTTGGCGTGGTTAGACCTTTATAAATTTCTGCCCAAAATGAGATTGAGGAGAAAATGAGGAACAAGAAGATGTTGAAAATATTGTCCAAGTCAAAACATTGCCACCTCGACACCCTCGCCATGGTCCGGATTATCCAAGCCTTGGTAAAGTAGTGCAAGCGTCTCGCTCGAATGGATGGCAAGCGAGACGCTCGCGCTACGTCCGTAAAAAAGTCCACAAATTTTTGAGATGTTGTCATTTGTTCCATACATTTGAATGCATGGAATATATCAGAGTAAAAATGCGCAACATGCTTGTTGTAAGGATGTTAAGAGAACAATCGTTCCATACATTCAAATGTATGGAATAGCGGAGCGCATTTATACGAAGATATGAGGGTTTCCAATGTCTGGAAACGAGAGGGGGGAGAGAGTTCCCGCGGATCAGGATCGTCTCATTTTTTTGAATACAAAAATTATGTGTCGCTTCGCTTTCAGCGCGGTTAATAAATCTCCATGTTTTTCAGTTTTCATGTCAAAGTGGCTACATTCATATTGCGAGGAAAAACCTGAAAACGGGCGTTTTTTATGAGGGCTGTCTTTCAGGGACGGTTGAGGTGGATGAGACTTATTTGGACGGAGTCGGGACAGGGCCCCGTGGTAGAGGTGCAGAACGAAAGGCGATTGTTGTGATCGCCGCAGAAGTTCGAGGTCGAAGTACAGGGCGTTTACATTTCGATTCAATCGACGAACATCAAAAGCTCGCGTGTTACTTTTTTATCGTTTGCTGGAAATGTCTGTGCGAACAAGCCCCGTCCAACGAAAGGAAACTATAGGAGGCAAAAAACCACATGGTGTGGTCGGTAGAGTAAATGCATACCCAATTTGGCTAAAAAGATAGCCAAAAAAGTGGGTATGAGTATGTGAGCCAGCCCTGATCCAAAATGCCACATTTTGAGTACTGATTCTTGGTTTGTTATTCGCTTTTTCTGAGGAGAATGGTGCGCGATGCGGGTTGTGTGAGGCGGTTGTTTAGGTCGAGGAGCTGTTTATAGTCTTCGGCTGCGATGAGCGTGGGGTTGAGCTCTGCGTGTTGAATGATTAGTAGTGTGCCGTTCACGATTCCGGTTAGTGTTTCTACGGCGCCGCCGCCGTTCGGTAGTATTATCCGGTAGGATTCTGGTATGAGCTCGGTGCGCCATCCGTCGGGGAGGGCGATTTTGTAGGTGAGTGTGCGGGTTGTCGGTTTTTTGATGTAGAAGATGTTTTCGCGCTGGGTGGATTGTAGCCCGAGTAGGTTGTCGAGCCCAGAGGGGAGGGTGAGGTATAGATGCTCGTTTTCGCGTACTGCGTAGGAGTCGATCTGGGCGCTGAATTTGATCCTTCCGGGGTAGGTGAAGGAGGTTTCTAATTTGCCGTCGGCTTTTGCTGATTGGGAGATTGCGCTGAGTAGATTTTGGTGTTTGCGTCGTTTCTCTTCGGGGGTGAATTCGGCGAATGTTTTGTGGAATCTCTCGAAGTCGGTTCCGTGGAATGTTGTTTTTTGAGTTAGGTTGATGTCTCCGGTTTCGGCGAGGTCGATGGTGTATATGCTTTCGGTGGAGTTTATGAGCTGGCTTTGCGGGAGTTCTATTTCGCCGCTTTTGAGGTTGATTCCAACACGTCCGCTGTGGGCGAGTGTTCCAAGTTTTGCGTAGTGTCCGGTGTCGCCTAGGTAGAGGGTCTCTTTCTTGTTTTCAACGGCCACGAGTACGTTGTCGAGACTGTTTCGTTGTAGGTTTTTGAGCAGTGGTTTTGCAAGTATTTCGCTGCGCGGGAGGCTGCTGGAGATGAGCACGAAGCGGGGCTTGAGTTTCGCGGCGTCGCACATCGCGTAGAGGAGGACGGCGCGGTCGGTGGTGTTGCCGTAGCCGTCGGCGAGGGTTTGGTCGGCGGGGGTGATGGCGGAGAGGGGTAGGGTGGAGAGTCCAGGACCGGCGGCGCGTATATTGCGGTCGACGAAATCACGGATGATTTCCATTTTTTCGAGACGATTTTTCTTTCGGGTGAGCTCGCGGGCTTTGGTTTTGGCGGCGGTGTTTTGTTTTGCCGCTTTGATGAGTGTTTTTTTGATGGTTTTTGCGTAGTCGTTTTGGTCTCCCTGCGAGAGAAGGAGCGTGGGAACAAATGCCCAGGATGGGGCCATGTGGCTCTCTTTTTTGATCATTTTCCGATTTTCGCTAGTCCATTCGTGGATGATGTGTTTTTTGGCTTCGTCGTGCGAGGTGCGGCGTTGGATGATTCCGCGATCTAAGTTGTGGATCTCTACGTTCGTTTTATAGGGCATTCGGAGGCGGACGGTTTTTTTGACGAGCGGATTGTATCCTGCGAAGTATTCGATGGTGGAGAAGAAGGGAATATCGTTATGGTACGTTGTTGTTTTTGTTTCGATGATGCTTCCAATTTCGGCGCCGGGTAGGCTGGCAACGAGGATTTTTCCTGCGGGGTAGCGCGGAGCGGAGCCTACCCAGCTTTGATCCATTAGGTTGAGTTCTTTTTCTGGATCAAGGTGGTGGACGGTTCCGTCGGGTGCGGTGATTGTTGCTGCGTCGATTGTCGCTTTCTGGGTGGCGGAGTTGTAGAAGATTTTCAGGTCGGACGCTGCTTTTTTTCCGGCATAGGTGAGGACTTTTTGGCGCAGCGTGTGTTCTGTTTTCCAATGGTTGGAATCGGTGATTGTGTATTCGGTGGTTTCTTCGAGCGTGGCGAGATCGGCGGCGAGCGGGAAGCCGCCGGGGGAGAGGATGAATTGTTTGCGTGCGTTTTTCTCTCCGGTTTTTAGGGTTTGTTTGAGTTCGAGATATTGCTCGGGGGTGAATTCCACGGTGCGGAGCTTGATGTCGGCGCGGGTGGTGAGGATTCCGTTGGTGCTGGTTGCGGAGCGGCTAAGAAGCAATTCGGGCGTATCGATGGTTTCGTATTCTGGAAATACGACTGGACGCAGGCTGCTTTTGCGCAGGTCGAGCCGGACGGTTTCGGTGACGCCGCAGGTGATGTCGGTTTTGAGCGGGTATTTCCGTTCGTCGAGTCCGGTGCCGTTGCCGAGTAGGGCGCCAAAGAGCCCAAAGGCGTTGATGAGTGTGGGCGGTTTGAGAAGGGATTCACTCTTGCCTTCGATGAGTGCGTTTTCAATTTCGAAGCGCAGGGCGACGGAGAGCGGTACGGAGGTGTCGCGGATTTCTTCGGGTGTGATTTCGAGGCGGGTGAGGGTGGCATTGCCGAGTGCTTGTTTGAGGCGTTTTTCGAAATAGGGCTCGCGGTCGTCGGGCGCGAGGCGGGCGAGACGTCCGCGATAGGCGGTGTCGTTGATGCCGTCGAAGGAGAGAATGGCTTCGCCGCTAATTCGGTTGCGGCTTTCGAGTGTTGCGTCGATTTCGATGGTTAAGAGGTTTTTTTCTGCCGAGATAACGGGCGAGGTTTGCAGGGGTTCGCCGTCGGGATGAGCGACCAGATAGCTACAGTCTGAGAGGTATGCTGGAAACAGGTCGCGTGTGTTTTCGTTGGTCGAGTCCATCAATAAATAGGTTCCGTCGTCGTTGCGCACGGCGGTGATGGCGTGGTTGAACCACGGTTGCGGAATGGCGGGATCTTTTTTTGGACCGACGTAGATGAGAACGGGATATGCATCGAATCCGCCGAGGCGGAGCATAGAGACGAGTAGGGCGGCTTTGTCGCGACAAACGCCATAGCGGTTGTTGAAGGTCAGCGATACATCGTGCGGCTCGTAGCCGGGGGCTTCGTCTTCGATGGTGATGCCCATGTAGCGGATGTCCTGCGAAACGAAGCGGAAAATGGCTTCGATCTGTTTTTGTCGATCGATGATGCCTTCGGTGAGTTTCCGAACCTTGGAAATCATCTCGGGTGTGGTGTCGTCGAGACGTGGCTTGGAGAGTTTCCAGTACCATTTAGATAGGCTTTCCCAGTCGGAGATGGTGCTGAGAAGAATACGCTGAACCACGGTGTGGCGGGACGGCATTTTCGGCTCGGGGAACATGCGCGGAACGTCACGGATTTCCCAGCGGTATAGAATGCGGTCGCCCGTTTGTTTTTGCGTGGCGACGACTGTTTCGTCGATTTCGTTGCGCAGGGCGATATGCTTGAGCGGAAGCCCGGCAGGCGCGTCGATTTCATAAACGGCGTGAATAATTGGCTCGGTTTCTTCCAAAACGAACCAGTCTGCCCAGGTGTCGGGTACGACGGTTTTGCTGCGTTCGCCACGATAGGAGTAGCGAAGGATATCTCCGATTCCAAGGTCTGGAACGCTGAGTCTGAGCGATTTCTGATTCGGGTTGTAGATGTTGGCATTCATCTGTCCAGAGCTGACGGTTTCGCGGACGTTTGCTTCGAGATCGATCTGAACAGTGCGTCCGTCCGGTTTAATGATGGCAGCTTCAAGGAATTGAAGAGATCCGTAGCTGACATTATATCCCATCGAGATTGAGGTTTTTTTCTTCCGTCCTTTTTCGGTAAGAATTTTGAACGTCACTTCGCCTTCATAGCGGCTCGTCCCATCGGTTTCGTAACTGATTTTTGTGAAGTCATCGATCAGAACAAGATCCGAATCCGGATAATTTGCGAGCGTGGCTTGCGGGGCAGGGGAGGGGGGTGTTGACGGAGCACTCATTCCAATGATTGGAAAAGTAAGAAAACTTAGAGAAAGCGCGGCAAGAAAGATTTTTTTGTTCATAAAGGGTCTTTTGGTTGAGATGATTGATTGAAAGTTGAACTCTACGCAATAAGGAGGCAGGCTTCAAGAAACCAATTCGTTCCAAAACAAGCCAGCAGTCAAAAACGAGCCAAATACCTCCACAGATTCCTTGGAAATGGCGCTGTTAACAACTGTCGATAAAACCCAACTTATCGACAGGAGATCCCCAAAACACTAGATATTGTGGTGTTTTCTGAGTCTAATTAGACATAAGATATATTATGCGACGTTGCAAATCGGAGCAAGTAGGGGGGGTAAGAAAATTTAAACTTTTACGTTTGATTTAATCCGATATACGGCGCCAGTTCAATCCGCAGGAAACTCCTCCCTCCCCTTCTGTACCTCAAAAAATGGGCATTTTAATTTACAGCCTACCTAAAAATAGTGTTAATTGTCGCGGTTGCTAAAAAAAATTCCAACCATTGGAAAAAGATCTGCTGCGTTATTATGACTACACAATTGATTATCTGGAGCTACGCCGGACTCATCGTTTTTTTTGCGAGTCTGGTTCAAAGTATGGTCGGGTTCGGTTTCTCGCTGATTGCCATGCCGCTACTTCTTGTGCTTGGTTTGGAATTGCCTACCGCCGTCGCAGTGACCGTGACGTCGTCGTTCGTTCAGCGCAGTACTTTTGCTTGGTCAATGCGTGAACACATCCCTTGGAAAAAACTGTGGCCACCCATCCTTGCATCAATACCGACGCTTTTTCTTGGGATTTACGTACTGGGTATCATTGCAGGTCAGAGCCGCGAACTAATTCGCCAGTGCTTCGGTGGACTGCTCGTTCTTCTTGTACTCCTTCAAATACCACTCTTCTAACTTAAAAAAAGGATTACTCTCTGTGGCTATAAAACTAATCTATGGAACCGATGAATATCTGGTGAGTCATCACGCTCGTAAGGCGGTGAACACGTTTTGTCCTGAAGCGGAGCAGACGCTGGGTCTTGAAACGATCAATGGAACCGTCAAAACAGTTGATGATGCGGTTGCGGCAATTAAAACCTGCCTCGGCGCGTTGCGAACTGTCGGGCTCTTTGGCGGTCAAAAAACGGTATGGCTTCGCGACGTCTCAATTTTCAAAAACCAGGTTCTTTCCAAAAGCAAAGTGGTTAAGGAGCTTTTAACTGAGTTGGCTGGGGACTTGAAAAAGGGGTTTCCGGATGGGCATCATTTGGTGATTTCCACGTTTGGGCTCGATAAACGATCTGCGTTTTATAAAACCTGCGTTGCTGTGGCGGAGGTTGAGGTGTACGACTTGCCGGAACAGGACTATAAAAAACGCCCGATCATTCGCGATCGCGCTCAAAAGATTTTCAAGAAGGCAGGTTGTCGAACCTCGGGGAATGCGCTGGATCTTTTTCTTGAAAAAGTGGGAATGGATACGCGCCTTCTTGTGATGGAGGCGGAGAAGCTCGTTCTGTACATTGGAGACCGTAGCGAAATTAATACCGAGGATGTGAAGGCGATCACCTCATCCTCCGCCGATGCCATTACGTGGGACTTCACGGATGCGCTCGGCGAGCGGCGTCTCGATGAGGCGCTTAAGATTTTGCGTCAACTTATGTTCCAGGGCGAAAGCCCCGTTGGCGTGATATTTGCCATCGAGAACCTTTTTCAGAGCCTCATACAGTTCCGTGGTTATATTGAAAAAGGGTGGCTTCGGATCGGCGGCGGGTATGGTGCGCAGGCGGTTCAGTGGAGCAACGATGCAGAAATGAAGGCGTTGTTCGATCAATTTCCTTCCGACCCTCGGAAAATGCACTGGTTCCGTGTTTCCAAAATCGGAGCGCAGGCAAAAAAGTACAAATCGAAGGAGCTGGAAATGTGTCGGAAGCGGCTCCTAAAAACACACGAGCAGTTGGTCTCTAGCGGGGTTTCGCAGGCGCTATTGTTGGAAATGCTCGTTATCCAATTAGTCGGAAATGCGTAGGAGAAAAGATCTATGAGTATCACAGAAAATTTGAAATCAATCGAAGAACGCATCGCAGCTGCTTGCGAAAACGCGGGGCGTCCGCGCAACGATGTGAAACTGGTGGCTGTATCGAAGCGAAAGCCCGCCAAAGCTGTGATTGATGCTGCAGAGGCGGGTCAAATTTTGTTCGGCGAGAACCGGGTTCAGGAGGCACAAACGAAGATTCCGATGTGTCCAAAACAGCTGCATTGGCATCTCATTGGGCATCTTCAGGGTAACAAAGCTAGGCTTGCCGCGTCCGGTCTATTTCGGATGATCCATTCGGTGGATTCAGAAAAACTGATTCGCTCGCTCGACGAATACGCCGTAAGCCCGCTGCCGATTCTGATTCAAGTCAACATCTCCGGCGAAGGCTCTAAATCCGGTTGTGCGCCAGACGAGGTCGCCGCACTGATCGACGCGGCAAACAGCTGCTCGCAGGTGGAGGTGCATGGATTAATGACGATTCCGCCATTCACGCCCTACCCTGAAAAAGCACGCGCTCATTTTTCCAACCTTCGGAATATTCGTGACGACCTTCAGGAAACTACCGGCACTCCGTTGCCGGAATTATCGATGGGTATGTCGAATGACTTCGAAATTGCAATTCAGGAGGGCGCAACATTTATCCGCGTCGGTACAGATATTTTTGGCGGCAGAGATGGGGGTTTGGGATTGGAGTGATGGAGAGATGGGGGTTTGGGATTGGAGAGATGGGGGTTTGGGATTGGAGTGATGGGGGATTGGAGAGGTGGAGAGATGGAGTGGTGGAGGGTTTTTACACTGCTTTCCTTTTCAAAGGAGGGTGACTGAATGACTGGAAGTCGAAGAAACAGAAATCGAGGGTACCAACAATTGAGGGTGTGGCAAGATGCTCGGAAGCTTTATGCTTTGACTTGGCAGGCATTTAAGGCTTTTCCTTACGATTTAAAACGAGTCGTTTCGCAACAAATTGCTTCTGTCGATTCCGTGCATCGCAATATCGCTGAAGGATATTGTCGTAGAGGAATTAAAGAATATCTGTATCATCTGAACGTTGCTCTTGGCTCTCTCGGCGAAAGCGTTTCTGGGTGGACCGTATACAAACAGGCGAACCAAATTCGTGCTGAGCAATTTGAAGAGATGGATGCGCTGGCTTTTAAACTCGAAAACGGGTTGATCAAGCTTGTGGAACGACTTGAGGAAAAACAAAAGGACGGAAGCTGGGTGGATCACATGATGGTTAAAGAACATAATGATGTTGATCAAGTGAATCAGACACCCATTCTCCAACATTCTAAGGAGGTTTAATTATGATTATGGAACAGAATGTAGTATTTATTGGCGCGGGCAATATGGCAGAGGCGATTGTTTGCGGTATGGTGGCTGGTGACTTTTGTGAGCCAGAAAAAATTGTTATGACTGATATTCGTGCGGATCATTTATCCGTTTTGTCAGAGAAATATGGGGTTACAACATCGCTCGATAATGGCGTGGTGAAACACGCCAAGATCGTTGTGCTGGCTGTGAAACCTCAAGTTTTGGGCGATGTCTTAAAAGAAATTGCGCCGAGTCTTCAGAAGGAGACGTTGGTCGTTAGTATTGCCGCTGGAATCTCTTGCGCAAAAATTGAAGCCGGTCTTGACGGCGAACGGCGCGTGGTTCGCGTGATGCCGAATACGCCAGCTCTTGTTGGGAAAGGCGCAGCCGGAATTGCACCAGGAGCTCACGCGGTTGAAGCCGACATTGAGATGGCGGAAGCCATTCTTCAGTGCGTTGGATTGACGGTGCGGGTTGAGGAAAAAGACCTCGATGCGGTCACTGCATTGAGCGGCTCGGGGCCTGCCTACGTGTTTTATCTCCTAGAGGCCATGCTCGATGCTGTCGAAGATTTGGGTCTTGAAAAAGAGACGGCTCGCTCTCTGGCTTTGCAGACCGTTGAGGGTTCAGCGCGGTTAATGAAGGAGTCCAGTGAAAGCGCTAAAACGTTGCGCGAACGAGTTACATCAAAAGGAGGAACCACCGAGGCTGCCATTCATACGCTCAACGATGCGAATGTGAAAGGGACCATCCAAAAAGCAATTAAAGCCGCTCACGACCGATCGGTTGCGCTGGCCAATTGAACGGCGTCAAAGATCAATTGAGCGGTTTTGGTTCCAATGCCAGGCGCTTCTTTTAACTCGTCGAGACTCGCTTTTTGAAGGCGGGCAAATGATCCAAAATGTTTCAACAAGCTCTCCTTTGTCTTCTGTCCAATGGTTGGAATTTCATCGAGAGCCGATTCGCGAATCCGTTTGTTTCGTAGAGTTCTGTGATACGAAATGGCAAAGCGATGCGCTTCGTCGCGCAACCCTGTCACGACCGCTCGGGCGACGGATTCCTTCGGCAGACGAAGCGTGGGTTGGTTGTCGCGCACGAGTTCTTCGAATTGTTTGGCTATTCCAATGATTGGAAGATCCACTCCAATTTCTTCCAAGGCCTGGAACGCGGCTCGTACTTGCGTGATCCCTCCGTCGACCACGACCAGATCTGGCAGGGCCCCCTGCCCTTCCTTGAGACGTATGTAGCGACGACGCACCGCCTCCGCCATCATCCGCGGATCGTCACTCCCCTCCACCGTCTTGATTCGGAAGCGACGATATCGCTGCGGCATCGGCACCCCATTAACTGCGGCAACCATACTCGCTACGGCGTACGTTCCCGAAATATTCGAAATATCAAAACATTCGATTACGCTCGGCGGTCTTTCGAGCCCAAGCTTTTCGCCAAGCTCTTTGATTCCATCCATCGCATCTGCAGAACGCATTTTGCTGGTTTTTCGGACAAGTGCCCTCTCCTTCACGGCTCGATGCAAAAGCAGCATCATATCGCGAAGCGCTGCGGCATCTTCGAACCGTTGCTCGTTCGATGCTTCATGCATCTTCATACGGATCTCTCGAATAAACTCCGACCGCTCGCCGCGAAGAAAGGCGCAGGCGGTTTCGACTCGCTCGCGATAGTCGTCCGGCGTCACCGTTCCAATACACGGCGCAGCGCAGTCGCGGATTATATCGTTGTTGCAGTGCTTGTAGGTCTCTGCGTCTGGGCAGGTCGGCCGGCATTGACGAATCCCAAACCTCTTTTCAATAAACTCCAGCGCCGCCCTCGCCGCTTGCCCAGATGTGTATGGTCCAAAATAAGTTCCGGCATCACTTTTCTGAATTCGACAAAGCTCAAACGTTGGAAACGGCTTGTCGAGATACACACGCAACAGCGGAAACCGCTTATCGTCTTTGAATTGGGAGTTGTAGCGCGGTTTATATTCCTTGATCAACTGCCCCTCTGTCAGCAACGCCTCCGCCTCGCTTTTGAGCACACGTACCTCGAAATCGGTGATCGATCGAATCAGCCCACGCACCTTCGGCTCCGCCGTGCGCAACGTGCTTTCGCGGAAATAGCTCTGAACCCGTTTCCGAAGCGAAGCGGCTTTCCCGACATAGATAATCGTCCCATCCCGTCCGCGCATTAAATAGACGCCCGGCTTATCCGGAAGTTCCTTAAGCTTATTTCGAATGTTCTCCGACCACTGCATAAAAGGAAGTGTAGAACAGAAATTTCAGCCTGTCCATCTTTAGGGAGTATATCTCCAGTGAAATATCGTATTGAATCGACGCAATACATCGCGTAAGGTTCTCCGACTTTTTACACCTAAAATTGGATTATCGTTATGGCATTTGAAGAGGCAATCGCAAAACGGCGCACCATCGCCATCATTTCACATCCGGACGCCGGTAAGACGACGCTGACGGAAAAACTTCTGCTCTACGGCGGCGCGCTCCAGCTCGCTGGGTCCGTGACTGCGCGTAAGACACAACGTTCAACAACATCCGACTGGATGGAACTAGAAAAACAGCGCGGCATATCCGTCACCTCCACCGTCCTTCAGTTCGAATACCGCGACTGCTGCATCAACCTACTCGACACGCCCGGGCATCGCGACTTCTCTGAAGACACATATCGCGTACTCATGGCGGTCGATGCCGTGGTGATGGTAATCGATGCGGCGAAAGGAATCGAAAACCAGACGCGGAAACTCTTCGAAATATGCCGAATGCGCGGCATCCCAATTTTCACATTCATGAACAAACTCGACCGCCCGTCGCGCAGCCCGCTCTCGCTGCTCGATGAACTAGAAAACACGCTCCAACTTCGCGTCTGCGCAGTCAACTGGCCAATCGGCGACGGAGCAGATTTCAAAGGAATCTACGACCGCCAAGCCAAACAAGCCCACTTCTTTGAGCGCACCTCCCACGGAGCCTATCGCGCACCCGTTGCGCTCCACTCCGTAACCGACCCGAAAATGCGCGAACGTTTACCCGACGAAATGTACAACCAACTCGTCGAAGAACTAGAACTGCTCGATATTGGCGGAGAAGCATTTGACCTCCCCGAAATTCTCGCCGGCGAACTCAGCCCCGTTTTCTTTGGCAGCGCCATCAACAACTTCGGAGTTCAACTGATGCTCGACGCAATCATCGACCATGCGCCCGCGCCGCAACCGCGCCGAAGCCACTCCGAAACCATCCCGCCAGAGCACCCGAGCTTCTCCGGATTCATCTTCAAAATCCAATCCAACATGGACCCAAAACACCGTGACCAAATCGCCTTTCTTCGCATCTGCTCAGGTCGCTTCGAACGCGACATGCGCGCCACCCACTCACGTACCGGCGAACAAGTGCGACTCTCCAGTTCACATCGAGTTTTCGCGACAACGCGCGAAACAGTCAACACCGCCTACCCCGGCGATGTCATAGGACTGATCGGCCACTCAGAATTCGGCATCGGTGACACACTCAGCGAAGACCCAGCAATCCTCTACGACGAAATGCCGCAATTTGTTCCCGAACACTTTGCAACGCTCCACAACCCCGAACCATCGAAATACAAACGCTTTCAGGCAGGAACACAACACCTGCTCCAAGAAGGAGCACTGCAAGCCTTCTACTTCCCAACATCCGCACAATCCGCACCCATCCTCGGCGCGGTTGGAATCCTTCAATACGATGTTTTCAAACACCGCATGGAAAACGAATATGGCGCAAAAGTTCGGCTAGACCCGACCCCATTTAGATTCATTCGCTGGGTAGACGAAACCGACGGAGCCGACCCGGTTCCGGAAACCATGATGTTCCCAACAGGATGCCGACTCGCCTACGACCTATCGAATCGAAAAGTTCTATTATTTGACTCCGAATGGGGCATAAAATACTTCTGCGACCTCCACGCAAAAACACGCCTACTTGAACTACCCAAAACCCCACACGCAAGCTAACCCCCTGCCCTCTGCTAATGGGAGGGAGGTTAATGGGATTTGCCACGAAAGAGCGCAGGGAATGCAAAAAAAGACGAACCAAGCGTTAGTGGGAGGTTTGCCGTCAATCATGCTGTAAAAACTATATCCCTTTTCACCCGCAACGGAGCTGGGCTATTTTCGCAGAATAATTGACGGCAGAATGATGGACGGTTTTTGAAGCGGGCAGGAACGGGTTTGCCCAGCGCTGAAAGCGTAGCGA
>JAOZMR010000139.1 GCA_029934215.1 Pontiellaceae bacterium
TATGGTTTATCTGTATGTTCAACAACATCCTGATGAAACACAAAATCAAAATAGTCATCCTCAAAAGGTAAAATACCGGATGCATCCACCTTAAGAAAACTCCAGCAAGCGTATGGTGGGTAGAGGAACGAAACCCACCATTCATCAATTCAAAAGGGGTAAGGTGGGTTTCGCTGACGCTCTACTCACCCTACGCTCGTTTAAAACCATAATTAATCTATTGGATAAAATTGCTCATCTAACGTTTGTTCCAATGTATAAGGACAATTTTGAGGAAAAGTTTTACGTGGCAAGTTAGTTTCTTTTTCAGTTTTAAGGATAGCTTTACTGTATGCTAAAGCAAATTTTTCATATAGTTTAGATTTAAGACTGGGACTATCTTCTAATAATTCCTGAATTTCTCTACGCTGTTCCACAATAGTTAGTTTCCAACTACGTGAACGGAGACCTGATTGATATTGCCATTTTAAGAGATGCATTATGAGTACTGCTAATCGGTTAATCAATTCCCGCCGTTCACTAGCTCCCATAGCTTTTATTTCCTCTATTACCATTTGCATATCAACTTGATAGTAATTACCATCAGATAATAACTGTGAAGTTTTTTGTGTCCAAGCATAAAAATCTGTGAGTTGATTATTTTGCAAAGTTTCTTTATTAATATTTTCCATATTTATTCCCAATGGATGACAGCATCTATTTTGCCATGATCTTTAAACGAGAACGTCTTTTTAAAACAATCACTTGGTAGCCTTGCTTTAATATTTTATGAGCAAGATGGCTACCTAGCAAGCGTAGGGTCAATGCCATTAAGTTAAGCCAGGGTGATAACGAATGTTCGCCCCTACAGTCAATGAATACATGGAGTTTTGTAGGGGCAGACATAAGTGTCGGCCCGATACTTAATGGCAGTGACCCTACGCTCGCTGCGCTTCCAATTTGACCACCAAAGATTCAAATAAAGATAAATATTCGCCAACCCAACCCCATGAATTTTGAATTATATAAATAAATTAGATTCAGGACTAAGAAGCGAAACCTTGTTAACACCATTGATATTCTCAATTTCAAGCAACGACTGCTCAATGTTGTCATATTTTTTGGAAAAAACAGAATAGGTTAGTTCTTTCATTCCATTTTCTTTATCAGTGAAGCTTGATTTTAAAAACCATTTGGTTTTATTTTGTGTAAATATACTTGAGATATCCTTACTGAGCAATACCGGTTTTTTATCAAGTTCCGACATGTTTATGACCACAATATAATCGGCATTCATTTTTGTGAATATATTGAATATATCCAAAATTAAAATTATTACTGTCATAAAAACTAAAAATATGATTGCGAGATAATAATTTTGTGCACCAACAGCTAATCCCTCAGCTATACTCCAAAACAGGTAAGACATATCCGCAGTGTTTTTCAATACGGTTCTAAACCTAATTATTGATAATGCACCTATTAAACCAAGTGATAAAGCAACACTCGATCCAATAGAAATCATAATGGTAGTAACAATCATACATACCATCAGCAATGTGAAATTAAATGAACCCTCATAAGAAAATCCTTTATTGGCTTGCCTATAAACGATTGTTATAACCATTCCAATAACAAACGACAGTACTAAACAAAAAATTATTGTTTGTATGGACTGTGTACTATTTGAAATATTAATATCCCATGTAGCTAATAAATCTAACATATTTCCTCTTTTAATTGATGTTGAGTGAACTATTTACCGACAAATTCTGGACGCTCAAAGAGTATTTGCTAATCGCAGTTCTTTTGAGTGAATACTTTTTTATGATATATGAAAGCCAAAATGGGAAATACCCTGGGGTTTTTATTTCCAAAATGGCTATATCCCGAGAAAGTACCTGAACATGAGGTGTTTGATTAAGATTACCATTAAAACGGCAACATTTTATATCGCAATCCAAAGTCATACGTATATTTTTATCAATAGTTGCGAAAAAAGCTCGGCGTGAATAATCAATTCTGATAAATGCTTGAAAATCATGCAAATGGCGCACTTTTAAAATATGTAATGGCTCTGAACTTTGTAGTACATCTTCATAAAAAAAATCATTATTAGTACAAATGAGTTTTAGTTCATTATAACTAATTTTGGTTTTTCTCTTTAAAATTTTATCAAACACTTTGTATTTAAACTCTATATTACCGAAGTGACCTTCCATAATCGGTGGATAAAATCTTAATCGCAATTTCACTCTTTTGGCTTGCCCTTCTAGCTTATCATGATATGATTTTAGCGTATGATTTTCATAATATATAGAAGCAACACGGTAACCTTCGTCTTTATTATTTGAATAGAAATCGTTTTTCGTAAACTTTTTCAAATCATGTAATAAATGCTGACGAATTGATAATGGAATATAATATTTATATTCTATTCTTTCAGAAAGTTCTTTATTCTGTTTCATTATTTGTAAAACGGTATTTCAGATTCAGACAGTGGAGAATTCAGAAGTCCAACTGGAAGTTCTTTAAATGAAAAATCATCTTCTTTCAATGCACTTATTTTTCCATTAGTACTTAACAAGGCAAATTTGTATCCATAATCTGCAAGTGAATCTTCCAGATAGGCCTTAATCAGAGCTTTTTTACCGCGTTTTTTCTTTTTCGGTTCTCTAACCACAATTTTTCTTACTGAATTACTAAATCTGCACTTTGAGTTATAAACCACAATATCAGATTTGTACTTCTTTTCTTGAGTGCGGACGTTATCATTTTCCGGTATAATTTCAACTCCTATATCTGTTCCATTATTCTGAAATAAACTATTGTAAACAGAAACATGCCCACCTCCAAATATCATCTTCTTGTTATATGCTGCTATACCGATAGTATTACTAAGAAAATTATTATTTTCAATTGTAACATAGGAAAGATCTTTAGCAACAATACCGATTTGATTTCTTTTGATAATATTGTTAACAATGAGAATCTTTGATTCCTCACCAATGCTGATACCTTTGTCTTTTGAGCCTTCTATAATATTATCACGTATTATGACATTTGAACCAGAAATATCAACACTATCATTTCCATTATTAAGGAAATAATTTTTTTCAATTGCTGAACCTTTCTTAGCAAAGTCAAGATCAATAGCATCCTTACCATTACGATAAAAAAAGGAATGTTCTATTTTAGCTAGACCATATTTAATATTTATGGCGTCATCACCGTTTTTAACACTTGCATATTGAAACTTGGAGTTTTCCACATTAATATCTGAATAATGGGCAGCAAGCATTCCAGAAAAATAGACTCCGTTAATATATGCTTCTCCCCCTCGTTCAAATATACAATGTTCAAATTCTCCAAAAGCATTTTCGCGTAATAACCCAACAACTCCCCATGATTTAGTTTTTGTCATTGAAGTAAAAATAATAGGCTTTTCCTGCGTCCCAACCGCTCTGATTTTTCCGTAAGAGATTAATGATACATCAGGGCCAAAACGCAAGACTGCTCCAGGAGCAATAATTAATTCCATATTTTTAGGAATAATAATGTTTTCTCGAATAGCATATTCACCTTCTGGCATCATTATCTGTCCAGCAGAGTCAAGTGGCTTAAAATACGAGTGAAGCATTAGAAATTCTGCACGAGTTCGATTGATTGCATCAGGCGAGTCAAAAACAGAATGCTCCTGTGCAACCTCAATTTTTTTGTTCTCTGCTTGCTCGAAACGAACAGTAGCAGGTTGAATGTTGAGGTGTTTTGGCTTATTGGCAACTTCGTGATAAACAACGTTATCAAACGGAATCTGAGCATCGGTAACAGCATTTTTTAAAATCACAGAAATATCATTCTTGACATCAATCCCAGGAATTCGTTTGAATGTAAGTTCGAGAGTCAGACGTTGTTTTTCAATAATCTCTCCACTCGTTCTCAAAATTGAAATGATTCTGTTTCTGATAGCAACATCATCCAGACTCTTTTTTTTGATATTATATATACGCTGCTTTGGTTGTAATTCACCATATTGATTTTTCAAGAATGAGATCGCGTCAGGATCATTGTGTAATTTGGTTAAAATTCGATTGTACTGATCCCGCCAGAGAGCTATTATCTTGAATGAAAGGAAAGCATCGGAAACAAGGTGCCGATGAATTGGAATAACACCGTTTTCCCTGATATCAATATGCCATTTTTGTCCGCTATGCAAGTCAACGAGTTTCACATCTTTCAATCTTTGATGATTTTTTAAGACAATCTTTTCAACCTGCGTGGAACTGATAAAATTATTTTTAACAGGAGCAATATTGAGCCGCAGATGCTCGTATTCACTGTTTGGTTCAGTTTGAAAGCGAGTAATTTCGAGATCAAAATGGTTATTAAATGCCAAATATTGTCGTAGCCTTTTAAAGCGCAGTTGGAATACGTTCCAAATCTTCAAAATCATTGCATCGATTGTGGAGTATGGGACGATGTCCAGAGTAAAACTTGGATTATGTGGGCATTCAAAGTCCCGTGTTCTTTGAAATCCAGGTTTTGTTTGTTCATACAATGAATCGAAGGTTCGTTTTGCATTGACTAGCAGATCAGTATTTTTGACATACTGCCAAAGAATCCTGTTTCTTCGATTGTAATTTAAAAAATTATTTAAAAACACATCGGCAACCGGATTATAGTGTATAAAAAACAAGGAATTTTCCATAAATGGTTTTTCAATATCCGGGACTCCAAGATCACTGCTCATGCCAAAACGAACATCCCACGGCATTATTTCAAGTATTCCCCTGCTGCTATCCCAATACAACATAATATTATGGCTAGGATCCTGATGAGTACTTCCCAATAGAAAAGAGTGAGCGTTCCATTTCAATAATTGCTCAACATCTATAAATTCCCTAGCCGCCTGGATATTATTGTTTTTTAGGAAAGAAAATATGTCATTGACCAGTTTCCCGGGCGGATATTTTCTTTTATAACGCTTTTCCTCCAAATTAGCATATAATTTCCAATGTTCATCAAAGTAATCGAACAAATAACGACCACCTCTTTTTAAACCGATCAGATAGCCCTGTGGTTTCCTTTGTAATTCCAGATCAGCTTTATCTCGCGTGATCTGCCAGTATATCCCGATGGGTTTATGATTGATGGTTAAATAAATAAATTCATTGCGGATAGAGAGAAGCCCCATATATTTCGCCAGTTCGTAAGAAAATGCTTCTCCCAAATAAGTCCGTGTACATGGGCGTAAAAAATCAATCCTGGTATTTTTTTTCAAATCTATTCGTAGTGATTTCAACCGTGAGGCGTGGTGATACGACATTGTACCTCTGGTTTTCATCTTAACATCCCTAACGATTCCATTTATATTGAGTTTCGCGGATGGCCGTGTTTTGTATTTATTTCTTATTCTATACCCCCAATATGGTTCAGTCTGCTTTCCTGTCATCCAGAACTTGTACTCATCGAAAGATACATTGTACACAGGCACATCGAGCTTATCCAATTCCTTTTCCAAGAATGTAAAATATTCTTCACCGGCAGCCGTTCGGTAATCAATAGGATTTTCCTGAATGATGTGAGTATCTGACAATGTGAGTGCAAAATGCTTTTGTACAAACCGTTTTGTTTGAACATCAGTCATCTCAGGCAAGGCGTAAAGACGGATATTGTCATAATTATTGGAATATTCAAAGCCCTCATTTGAAGTCTCTCCAAGTTTGACAATCACAGATGAGTTTGGCGGAGAAAAAACGAACCCGCTCGTGACCCATCCTGTTTGTGCCATTTGCATTAAAATAGTTTTTTTGGCAAGTACAGCATTATCAGTATTAAGCACACTTGCAACAGGAGGAATCAGACCAATTTCGTTTTTGGCATCAAATAGAAATAAATATCTCTGCTGTGAATTCAGGTTCTTTACAATTTGTTGATTTAACTTATGTTTAACATTATAGATTCTGAGAAAATGATGTGCATCGCTTGGGAGAAAGTGAAATGCATCAATACAGGAACGATCACGTTGTAAACAATCCTTTTTCTGAACAATTACGGAATCAAACTCAGGATAATGGAGCCATTTAGGCAAGTTCTTATAGAAAACATCCACTATACCACCTCTAATCGCCCAACTATATATGTTATACTGAATTTTTGATATTTCTTCTATAGATAATGGCTTAGAACCTATTTCAAGAGCTTTTTTGTTATGGTCATTAAGAATATTTTCAAAACGAATCTGATTCCATTTGCCCACGCGAGTCGAAATAACGTATGTAAGATACGCAAAATCACCATACTTCTTATTCTGGTGAAACCAGTGATCTCCAGAACCACTAAGCACATACGTCAACCGAGAGACATTTTTACCCTCTTGATCATAAAATTCAAAATATATTATACTTTTGGCGAGTTTCCCTTTCACAGTTTTAGGATAATAATCAAATTCAAAGGGAGTTTGAATATATTTCTTATCCATCTCGAAAGTTATTAAGCGATTATTTTTTGGATGAACGTTGGCTTGTTTATCAAGCTTCCATCCTTTTAACCCTTTTTCAAAGGAACCGTTTGAAATAAGATTTTCAAGTGCATGTGCAGGAAAAAGCCAAATTAGAAAAATAATAGGGCAAGCATAGAATAAAAATTTGGAATAGAGTTGTAACAGCATAAATATTTTTCCTTATTGAATTATGGTTATTAGAAATAAACATTTAATAAAACACAAAACCTGTCAAGTTTGGCTTTAAAAGTTTCATTCCTTAGTCAATAGTTCGGACAGTTTTACACATTAATGTCGTCATTAAAACGATAAGAAATTTTCTTTGAGGTTCGCCTATATTTGACATTTTTTGTAAAGTATTTTCTAATATTTGCATGGGAATCCTTTTGGAAATACCGAGAATATTCATGAGCTATCATTCTTTGTATAGAGTATTTATCTTATTTGCCAAATTTTTTGCCAATATTTTATTACCTTTTGGATATAAATGAACCGTATCCATTAATAATTCTTGAGGAGAATATGGGGCAAAAAAATCAATATCGACAAAATGTACATTCTCTGGAAATTGTTTTGCAACTTTTTGTAATGATTTATATTTTAAATAAAAATCATAATTGATTACTTTGTAAAGTTCTAACTTGGATGACTTGATATATTCTTCATGATTCATAGAATTTTTGAATTTTAAAAGTGAAACATAATGATTGGTGTATTCAGGAACCAATAAAACCATCATGTCGTTATTTTTGGAACGTAAATATTCTATTATACCTATAATGCTACTTTCAAAAGATTGTTGGCTTTTTTGAAATTTTTTAGGTTCAAAAAAGGTTTCTTTCAAAAGCTGCTTATTTATAATTTTTTCTGATCTTGTTGAGGACAGTAATAAAGACAAATTTCTTGCCAGTAATGAATACTTAATTAGAGGAAAGTTTTCAGTGTT
>JAOZMR010000140.1 GCA_029934215.1 Pontiellaceae bacterium
TCTATCGGATATTGAACGAGAAAACTGGGCTGTCCGATTCGCTCCACGGCTTACTTCAAATTCATTATGTGGAGTTGGAGCGTTTTAAGACGAAGACTGAAGATCTTAAAACTGCCTTGGATCGCTGGACAGCCTTTTTGGTGCGGGCGCACAAATTAAAGAAAGATGATCTTCCGGAAACGTTAAATGATCCAGATATTAAAAAAGCGGTGGAAGAGGTCGATCGAATGTTTAATGAGGAAGAGCGGGCGATGTACGTCATCCGTCGAGATTTAAACATGGATGCGCACAGCAAGATTGAATCGGCGAAAGAGCAGGTAGAGATCGCGCAGCGCGAGAATGAGAAGGCGCAGCGCGAGAAGGAGGAAGAGCGTCGGCTGAAAGAAGACGCGCAGCGTCGGGTGGCGGAACTTGAATCCCTGTTGAAAGAGAAGAATTGACCTCTCTCGAATCTGCACGAACGAGAGTAAGAAATGTTGTTGTTGTTTTGTGAACAAAAAAGGAGATGTGTATGAGTAACGTGAATCTGGATATCGACTCTGCAATTAAAAAGGCGGAGACAGAACTCGAAAATATGTTTAATGAGGAAGAGCGGGCGATATACATCATTCGTAGGGATATGATCATGGATGTGCACAGCAAGATTGAATCGGCGAAAGAGCAGATGGAGATCGCGCAGCGCGAGAAGGAGAAGGCCCAGCGCGAAAATGAAGAAGCGCAGCGACGGATTGCTGAGCTTGAAGCACTCGTGAAAAATCAGAATGTTTAAATAGTGAAAGGAATGAAGATCATGAAAAAATGGACAACAGGATTAGGTTTAGTTTTTGCGGGGTTGAGTATTTTTGGGCAAACCACATTGCATGTGTTACCCGCCGAAGTGGAGGATCTCACCAACTCGCATCAGCTGGTTTGGGAAACAGAGCCAGGCGTTCGCTACGAACTGCAACAATCATCAAACCTGACGAGCTGGGCATCCATCGCGGGCTATCCCACCTCCGCCGTCCAATATACCGACGGACACGCCTTCGAAATGGACGGCGAGCAGAAGCAACAATTCTACCGCGTCGTCCAGTTCGATGAACAACCGCCCGCCATCACCCAACAATTCCCCGAAGACGGCGGCTTCGCCGTTCCAAGGTTTGGAACCCTATCAATGACCCTCGGCGACCTCTCCGACCTCAACACCAACACCCTCTCCATAACCGTCGGCGACCTCGGCACCTTCTCGCTCGCCAGCGACTAGCTCAGCTACTCCAACAACATCCTCACCTTCGACAACGGCGGCGACACCGCCCTCGGCGGCTACGGCTCCAACGTCCAAGTCACCCTCACCGTCGCCGACACCCACGGAAACACCGCCACCAACGACTGGGCGTTCGATCTAGAGGTTGAGCCGGAAGTCGCCACCAACCTCTTCGTCTTTGGCTCGCCAGCCGCGCAACGCGCAGGCCAGCAATTGACCGCGCAACAACGCACCATCTTCCGCTCCGTCTATCCCAACCAAGGCCCCGTCCGAATGGATGCCACCGCCGCGCCCTGGACGCTGATCGGAGTGGAGGCAGGGCACCTTCTCTTCAGCTACACCGACACCCCGCCGACCTTCCAGACTGGACAATTCCTCGCCAACGCCGCGCCCGGAAAAAAGGACGAGATTTTCTATCGAAAAGTCCTCTCGACCACGGACAACAGCGGTGCAAAAGAAATCACCGTTTACACCAAAGATGTCAGGATGCTCGAAATCGTCGGGCAGGCATCTGTGTTGGTCGCGAGTCCGCAACTGGGCGTTTACCTCATCACGCAGCAAGGCGTACTCGTTCAGGGATCTGGAGAAGTCACGATAGGCGGTGCCATCTCTCACACCGTTGATTTCTCGGGAACCCCCGTTTCCTACACGCTTTCTGGCGATTGGAGCTTCACGCCAAAAGTCACTGTCGCCTTCGACATACAAGGCAACGAACTCGAAGACTTCTTTTTTCGCTACGAAGGAAGCTCCGAAATCAACGTCAACGCCACCATCGCCGCCAGCGGCGGCTACACAAAAACCGTCACAACCCCGACGCTGTTGAGCTACGGACACGTCTATTACTTCGGACAGGCCGGTCCCGTACCCCTTTGGGGCGACCTCAACTTCTCGCTCGTCGCCGAAGCGGGGGTCGATCTGGACGCGGAAGCCTCCTTCACCACCGGCATGAGCCGCAGTCGATCCGTCTATTTTCAGGTTCGATACAGCTCCACTGATTCCTCTAAAAACAAATGGACTCAATCGGAGCCAGAGGGAGAGCTTCCAGTGGAGCCATCCTTTGACTATCACATTACAGGCACAGCGAAAGCATGGGCGAAGCTGATCCCAGAAGTGAAACTTAAACTGAACAGCCTTTTCGGTGTTGAAGCCAACATCGTTCCAAAGGTTGGATTTAATGGCGAAGCTGAATTCCTTGGAGACGACCCTATCGCGGCGGAATTCGATCTTTACGGACGGGTGGACTTCAACGCCGGACTCAGCGTGATCGGACTCGATAGCGGAAACCTGCCGTCGTTTCCATCCGTCAATTTGGTGAATCACGAACTAAAAATAAAATACCCAGAACCCGAAGAGCTGATCTTTGAAACGCAGCCAGAAGACCAAACCGCGGAAGAAGGCGGAAGCGCGGTGTTCACGGCACTTGCATTGGACAACTCCCCGATTACGTATCATTGGTATCATAACGAACGATCCTTGATGCAATCCTCCGCCAGTCTCATCATACATCCCGTCACAAAAGCGAAAGCTGGAACCTATCAAGCCCGCGCAATTTCTACGGGCGAAACGCTTTGGTCGGAACCCGTCACCCTCACCGTCCTTCCCCCCGGCGGTTCAGCCCCCGGCGGCATGGTGCGAATTCCCGGCGGAACCAACGCTGGAACCGATCCAGACTACGGAGACTATTCGCTGACCGTGGATTCGTTTTATATGGATCGCACGGAGGTGACGAAGGCGCAGTGGGATGTGGTTTATAATTGGGCGATTGTGAACGGCTATAGTTTTGCAAATGCTGGATCGGGTAAAGCGGCGGATCATCCTGTACATACGGTGACCTGGTACGATTGCGTGAAATGGTGCAATGCCCGAAGCGAGAAAGAGGGAAAAACACCGTGCTATGATTTGAGCAATTGGAGCTGTGATGTCAGTGCGAACGGGTATCGGTTGCCGACGAACGATGAATGGGAATACGCCGCTCGCGGCGGGTCGAGCGGGAAACGGTTTCCGTGGGGCGATACGATCACACATAGTCAGGCGAACTATTATAGCTACAGCTACAGTTACGACGTCAGCCCGACGCGCGGCTATCATCCAGATTACGACGATGGAGAAACTCCGTACACGAGTCCGAGCGGAACATTTTCGCCGAACGGATACGGGTTGTGCGACATGGCTGGAAATGTGTGGGAGTGGTGCAATACTACGTCGGGCTCGGCCCGGACTATTCGGGGCGGGTGTTGGGGCAACGACGCGAGCTTCGCGCGGTGCGGTTATCGGAGCTCGAGCACGCCGAGCAGCACGAGCAACCACTTCGGTTTGCGTGTTGTCTGCCGTTAAGTTCCCCCACTCGCTCCTCCAAGAAACAAGAACAAGAAAACAGAGAGCGGAGTCTCGGTTGCTTCTGCGCTGTGGGTGAGGGACGAACCCCGACTGAAAGGAGAAGCCAGAAGCAACCGTGACGGAGCGGGAGCGGGAGAAATGAATGTCGAATATCGAATGTCGAAGGGAAGAGGAATAAGGAAAAGAACCCTATCGCCGTAAGGCGATCGATTTTTGTAAAAGGGTAAAAGGTGTCAGAGTACCAGCTTGAGTCAACCCCTTTTTTTTCGAAAAAGTTTCAGGCATGGAGGGAACGTCTCCGCTGAAAAGCGGATTTTTTATAGTGAATTTGCCGTACGATCCGGTATGAACGGCGGAAGGTGTCAGTCCTATTATTACATCATTATTAATTGAGAGGACGGGTTCTTTGGGTGTTTTGGATCATCAATCTTCTGGAGAATATGATCGCAAAGCCGCGAAGAAAAGATGAGAGAAAGAGAGATTTAGACAGGATTACAGGATTGACTGGATGGGAAAATGAAAATCCCGTTCATCCTGTAATCCTGTCAAAAAATGCACATGAAACGGGGGGATGCGTCCTACTATTACATCATTTCGTTTCCAAACCTTGGAAAAAGTGAACGTGAAAGTTCCAATGACTGGAAAAAGAAAAGCAGGCGAAGGCGTTTTTATCCTTTAGGCGAAAGGGCGGAGTCGAACGATCGGGACAGGTTTCGTTGGAAAGGTGTTTCAGTGCAATTCTTATTGTCTTGTAAGGATTGGTAGAAATGCACAAGTTTCCGAGCATCAAATTCGCATCGTTTTGAAATGGCTGTTCTGGAGTCCCAAACGCGTTGAAGTGTTGAATCTGTCATGGTACATCCTCCTTGCAAAGTTCCATTGGAGTTACCAATGCTGGCACAAAAAGACCCAATCTTGTGTTGATGATCCGGATATGCTCAAATTTATTTGCATTGGCTATATGACTGCAATTCCATGTCAGCAAGAAATCGCATTTATGATATGAAGCAAGAGCCAGATGCAACGCATCACCTAGCCGTTCTTGAGGCATGAGATGGTTGTTGATATACGTGTCAACAACATCTGCAATTTCGTCGGGTATGCTCACTCGGGGCAGGTCTTTGATCAGCAAAACGGCATTCTGTTGCGTTGGGTATTCCCCTTCGTTTAATTCGGCTATAACACTGTTACTTGTGACCACGTTATAAACGTCAGGATATTCTGCCCACCATTGACGAGTCCAATGCCTTCTGGCCACCATTTCTGGTTCTTGGCGAGTCTCATAGAAGAAACTGGGGATTGATGTTTCTATATAAACTTTTTTCATGGCTCAAACCGTACAGTGATTCCTCCGTTTTATCAAGACCGCGGAAGGTGTCAGTCCTATTATTACATCATTATTAATTGAGAGGACGGGTTCTTTGGGTGTTTTGGATCATCAATCTTCTGGAGAATATGATCGCAAAGCCGCGAAGAAAAGATGAGAGAAAGAGAGATTTAGACAGGATTACAGGATTGACTGGATGGGAAAATGAAAATCCCGTTCATCCTGTAATCCTGTCAAAAAATGCACATGAAACGGGGGGATGCGTCCTACTATTACATCATTTCGTTTCCAAACCTTGGAAAAAGTGAACGTGAAAGTTCCAATGACTGGAAAAAGAAAAGCAGGCGAAGGCGTGGGTGAAAACTTTACAGGTTCAGTGCAAATTGAATGGCGGCGGAGACTTCCTTCATTTTTTTTGCGGAAAGGGCGGTGAGGCGTGTTCCAATTTTCCCTTTGGATACCGTTTGGATGTGATCGCAGTTTATGGCGCATTCCTTGAGCATTCCGTCGTCTTTTTGGAGAAGTACTTCGCTGGGTATGGATCGAATGGTGGAGGTGATCGGCGCGACCGTGACTTCGCCGAGGTAATCCAAAATGGAGTCTCGGGTGAGGAGTAGAACGGGGCGTTTTTTGTCGGGTTTAGTGATTTTGTACCACCGGATTTCACCGCGTTTCATGCGTCACCCCACGCTTGTTCATCTTCCCAGTCCGTAAATTCGCCCGAGGCGACGGGTTGACGTTTATATCCCGAACGATGCTGACGTTCAAGACGGAGTGTATCGAATTTTTCAATGGCATCGCGGAGTGCGTCGCGTGTGAAGGCGGAGCGTGTGGTATGGATTCGTTTTACGATCTGATCTACGGCTTGAACCAGTGGTTCATCGAGTGTCATTTGAACGGTTTGCATGAGGATTCCTTTCGTGAATGAATGTCTGATTCGTATAGCTATGCTAATCCACATGATTGTGTGTGTCAACGAAGGCGTTTGTGTTTGTGAAAAGTTGCGAACCTCCATCCATTTAGATACCTTACTTGCAGAGAACACTGTAAGGAGATTCGATATGACCCAAACGCTAACACTCACCAGCAAACGGCAAGCCACCTTTCCCGTAAAACTTTGTGCTGAACTCAACGTGAAGCCTGGCGAAAAAATACTTCTGGATCGTCGAGAACTTGATGGCGAACCCGCATGGTTTCTTCATACAAAGCCAAAAATGGAAAACGAATGGTTTGGCATCCTCCGGCATCATGCAAAAAACAAGCCACACGACATGGATTCCATACGCAAAACAATCGGTCAAAAAAATAGAGTGGAGGTCGCATGAGAGCGGTGGGACTAGACACATCCATTGTTTTGCGCCTACTCGTTGGAGAACCAGAAGAACAAGCCAACGCCGCACAAGCCTACCTAAACGACTGCTGCCTCGACGGCATTCAGGTTTTCATCAGCGATATTGTGGTTGGCGAAACCTACCACGCGTTGATTCACCACTATGAAGCCACAAAAGAAGAAGCCATCAACGCCCTCCTAAAACTACTCAGCTCCCCAATGATTTCCACATCGGGTCACGCGGTTTCCATCCTAAACGAATACCGAGGAACCGGTGCAGATCTAATGGATCGTTTAATTCGAATAAACTTCCTCGAAGTGGCTCACGAAGTGATTACCTTTGACAAGGATTTTTCCAAGCTACCAAACGTAACGCGCCTCTCTTAAGCATGTGGTGTCAGTTCAGTTGCTACATCATCCTCCCCAGGTCTTGGGAAAAGCGAACGTGAAAGCTCCAGTGTCTGAAAAAAGAACAGAAAAGGTGTCAGAGTACCAGCTTGAGTCAACCCCTTTTTTTTCGAAAAAGTTTCAGGCATGGAGGGAGCGTCTCCGCTGAAAAGCGGATTTTTAATAGTGGATTTGCCGTACGATCCTGCCCGTCCCATTATTCTGCCGTCAATCATTCTGCAAAAACTCTTTTCCATCCTTCACCCGCAACGGAGCTGTAAAAAAGGTGTCAGAGTACCCGCTTGAGTCAACCCCTTTTTTTCGAAAAAGTTTCAGGCATGGAGGGAACGTCTCCGCTGAAAAGCGGATTTTTTAATAGTAAATTTGCCGTCCGATCCGGCGTGAACCAGATTTCCCCGGTTCGTCCGGGGAGCGCCGCTTAATTTAAAGGAAGATCGACCGAGGCGGAATCAACTTCAGCCATAAGGTTTGGGCAGAAATATAAAATCTTGACAGGATGCTTCTTGTTTGTTTTTTTGAATCTATTTGACATGGGATGATTCGAAGGTATAGTATCCCTTCAACTCAAAATAAATAAGGATTGTGCTGTCAGTTTTTGGGGAAAAATATCTTTTGAAATAGCTATTGTTTTATTTAATTGTCTGACCCTTCTAATTTTATCTATTTCTGCGCTTTTGTTCTATAAGGGGAGCGGAAATATTCGAAGCACCATTTTTTAACCCAGAAAACCCTTTATAAG
>JAOZMR010000141.1:0-2033 GCA_029934215.1 Pontiellaceae bacterium
TACATTCATATTGCGAGGCAAAACCTGAAAACGGGCGTTTTGTATGAGGGCTGGAGTATGAATGGTTTCAAATCAAATTCACCCAAAGAACGAGGCAGGAAGCGTTCGTATACGATAAAAACTGAAGTTCATTAATTGTATTCAGAAGGTTGTTTTAATCCAGATTGTGGGGTAGGTTCTCCTGTAATACTTTTCGGTTTGTATGTGTAACGATTTTGTGACTGAGCAATAGTGAGTGATGTTTTTATGAATAAAAAGAGAGTGATAGCGATTGATGGACCGGCGGCTTCTGGGAAGTCTACGGTGGCACGGGCGGTGGCGAAGGAACTGGGTTGCACGTTCGTGGATTCGGGCGCGTTTTATCGCGGTGTGACGTGGGCGGCTCTTCAACGTGGCGCGTCTACGAAGAATCCATCAGAGGTTTTGTCGGCGTTGAAGGGGTCTAAGTGGAGGGTTTTTGTGCGCGATGGTGCGTCGATGTTTTCGGTCGATGGCGTTGAGATGGTGGATGAGTTGCGCTGTAAGGAGGTTCGCGAGGCGGTGGCGGATGTTGCGGTTATTCCCGAGGTGCGTGCTTTTGTGGTGAGGAAGTTGAGAGCGTTGAGAAGGTTTGGCTCCATTTCTATTGAGGGTCGTGATATTGGATCGGTGGTTTTTCCTAGGACTCCGTTTAAGTTTTATCTGGATGCCAGCCCCGAGGAGCGGGCGAGGCGTCGACATGCCGAGCTGGTTGCTAGTGGAGAAACGGAGAAGGCGCAGGAGGTGATGGATTCGCTCAAGCGGCGCGATGAGAAGGATTTGTCGCGCAAGACTGCGCCGCTGAAGGTGGCTGAGGGTGCTTATGTGGTTGATACTTCTGGGCAAAGCATCGAGGAGGTTACGCAGACGGTGCTTCGTCGGGTTGGTGATCTGGAGACGCCGACTACGGAGGGGGTCGGGATTCCGCTTTTCTATCGTATCACGTGTAACTTTTTTAGTTTGTTTCTGACCACTTCGAATCAATTGAAGGTGATTGGTTCTGGGAATATTCCAAAATCTGGAGGTTTGATTATTGCTTCGAACCATGCGAGCTATTTGGATCCGCCAGCCGTCGGCGCGGCGACTCGTTTGCAACGTACGACTCATTTTATGGCGCGTGATACGTTGTTTGAAAAGTGGCTGATGGGTTGGTTTCTGCGGAATGTTGGCGTGATTGCGTTGGATCGTAATAAGGGCGATGTGCGTGCGATGCGGACGGCGATTAAGCTTTTGAAGGGTGGCGCATCTGTGGCTCTTTTTCCAGAGGGAACGCGTTCGGAGGATGGCGAGTTGCAGCGGCCGAAACCGGGGATTGGTTTTCTTGTCGCGAAAGGGCAGGCGCCGGTGCTTCCGCTGTATGTTCATGGCTCGTATGAGGCGTGGTCGAAAAGTAGCGGCGGATTAAAGCATCTTCCGATTACGGTGATTATCGGGCGGCTGATTACGCGCGAAGAGATTCAGCGTCTCGGCAAGGGGCGTGAGGCGTACGCGAAGATTGGCGAGCTTATTATGGAGCGCATCGCCGAATCGAAAGCTGATTTCGAAAAGGTTTCTTAAATGTAGTTTAATGATTTGCAAAAAAATAAATCAGTGGTGGATATGGTTGTGCATGAAGAGATTTCTGAAAAGTTTGACCCGTTAGAGCAAGATCCAGTTCTGAAAAACTCAGCAATATATCTTTGTGATCCGTTGGGATCGACGGTGGATCTTTGGCCCGAGGAGTTCCGGTGATGCTTTTTTCGGAGGTTGTATATGGATAAACGAGTTGATATTTACGAAGCGAAAACGCACCTTTCGGAGTTGATTAATCAGGTTCGCGAAACGGGTGAACCGTACACGATTTGCAAAAATGATAAGCCGGTGGTGGATATGGTTATGCACGATGAAGAGGTTGAGAAGAATTCTTTACCCGATCCGCTTCCAGAATATTTAGGGAAGGCTGTTTATCTTTGCGATCCGCTGGGATCGACGGTGGATCTTTGGCCCGAGGAGTTCCGGTGATGCTTTTGCTTGAT
>JAOZMR010000141.1:2133-7347 GCA_029934215.1 Pontiellaceae bacterium
TGGGATCGACGGTGGATCTTTGGCCCGAGGAGTTCCGGTGATGCTTTTGCTTGATACACATACATTTATCTGGCTAGCATCGGAGCGCGATCGTCTTTCAAAAAAAGTGATTCAGATGATCTCAAACGATCCAGCTGGCTTGTTTGTTTCGTCAATCACGGCTCTCGAATTGGGTCTCCTTTCCAAGGCTGGGAAAATTGATACGTTTGGCTCTGCTGATGAATTTTTATTTAAAAATTTACGTCTGTTTGGAATCCACGAGAATCCAATCAATCTGGAACTTGCGTTTGCGTCGACACAGCTTCCACAGATTCATCGCGATCCGTTTGACCGAATTATTATAGCAACGGCAAAAAAGCACGATATGACGATTTTAACGAAAGACCGGGTGATTCCGATGTATCCAAATGTAAAGGCGGTGTGGGAATGAATGAAACAAAAGAGGCGGTTCTTAGTCGGGTGTTCGGGTTTAATGAGTTTCGTCCAAATCAGGAGGCGATTGTTTCGGCGTTGCTTGAGAATCGTGATGTTTTTTCTGTGATGCCTACGGGCGGCGGAAAGTCGCTTTGTTATCAGCTTCCGGCTCATATGCTCGATGGGCTTTGTGTCGTGGTTAGCCCGCTTATTTCTTTGATGAAAGATCAGGTCGATGCGGCAAAAGCGACGGGGCTTTATGCGGATTATCTGAATAGCTCGCAATCAGGTGTGGAGCGCAGGGGTGTTTTCCAGGCCTTGGAAAATCAGCAGCTCGATCTGCTGTATGTTTCGCCTGAACGTTTTGCGATGACGGATTTTTTAAAGATACTCAAGAAGCTTGATGTCTCGTTTTTTGCGATCGATGAAGCGCATTGTATTTCTGAATGGGGTCATGATTTTCGACCCGATTATCTGTCGCTTTCGCTTATTGTGGAAAAGTTCAAGGGTTCCGCTATCGCCGCATTTACTGCCACTGCTACGTATCAGGTGCAGGATGATATTATCAAAAAATTGGGCCTTCGAAATCCGCATTTCACACGAGCTTCGTTCGATCGTCCGAACCTTTTTTATCAGGTTACGCCTAAGGTGGATTTGAATATGCAGCTGTTGCGGTTTCTTCGCGAGCGGCCGGATGAGTCTGGTATTATCTACCGAACGACGCGGAAAAGTGTCGAGCAAACTTCCTCTTTTTTGAAGGCGCAAGGAGTGAGCGCGTTGCCGTATCATGCAGGTCTTTCTATTGACGAGCGTAAAAGCCATCAGGAGCAGTTTAATCGAGACGAGATCCATGTGATTGTTGCTACGATTGCTTTTGGGATGGGGATTGATAAGTCGAATGTCCGGTTTGTTTTGCACGGCGATCTGCCAAAGAATGTGGAGGGCTACTATCAGGAAACCGGACGCGCTGGGCGCGACGGGGAGCCTGCCCATTGCGGTCTCTATTTTTCGCAAGGCGATACAGCGAAGCTTCGTTATTTTATTGATAAAATTGAGGACGAGGCTGAGCGAAAACACGCGAATAGCCAACTCCATAAGATGGTGCAGATTGCGCAGGCAAATGTGTGCCGTCGTCGGAATATCCTCGATTATTTCGGAGAAAAGTATACCAAGGCCGATTGCAAAACGTGCGATGTTTGTACTGGTGAGGTCGAGCGGATCGATGCAACGGTCGACGCGCAAAAGGTTTTGTCAGCGATTTTTCGAACCGATCAGCGGTTTGGCGCGGTGCATATCGCAGATGTTGTTGTCGGTGCGGATACGCAGCGTATTCGACAGTTTCATCACGACCAACTCAAAACGTATGGTGTTGGGCGCGACCGCGATAAACGCCACTGGCGGCGGGTCATTGACGATCTCCTCGCGCAAGGTTGCCTTTGTCCTTCTGATGATCAGTATCCTGTTTTGAAATTCACCGAAAAAGCCCGACCTATTTTGCGTGGCGAAAAAACCTTTTTGGTTTTGCGTCAAAAGGAGAGCAAGAAGAAAGCACAGAAAATGGCGGCTGGCGATTACAGCGAGGGTCTTTTCAACGAACTTCGCGCCGAGCGCAAGCGCATCGCTCAGGAGCTGGGTGTTCCGCCTTTTGTTGTTTTCTCCGACCGCACTCTCCACGAAATCGCCCGCTATTTCCCCGTGGAATCTTCCGAACTTCGGAAGATCTCTGGTGTTGGCGAAATGAAGCTCGCCCGTTTCGGCGAATCCTTCCTTTTGATTGTTCGTTCTTATAAGGAGGCGCATCCAGATGAAGCCTCCGAGCGCGGCATTCTTCGTGTTCCAGCTTCCAATGTTCGGAAAACGAAAACGAAAACCGATACCGTCCGCGAGACCTTTGTTTTGATTCAACAGGGCAAAAATGTTGAAGAGATTTCCAAACATCGGAACTTAGCGCCCAGCACCATCAGCAATCATATCGAAAAACTGGTCGAACAGGGCGAAACGCTGAACGCAAATCAATTTATTTCCCCCGAAAGGCGAGAAGAGATCGAGGGATTGTTCGCACGGCTCAATGTTGATACGCTCACGCCGATTGTTGAAGCTGGCGACGGAAACATCAGCTATGAAGAGGTGCGTCTCACTCGTGCATTCATGTCGTAGGCGAACGAGTTGCGCGGAAGGAAATCTTCAATCGACAATGCCTCGTCTTGTCGATAGTCTATTTGTTTACTGATTTTGATTTTTGTTTAGTTTGAGAAAAGGAAATGTATGACCCGCTCCCCTGTTCCAGTATCACCGCAGTCTAGTCCTCTTGCGGTTTGTCTTGTTAGCCTCGGCTGTGCAAAAAACACCGTCGATTCAGAGCTCATTCTTGGCCGTTTTGTCGAAATGGGTTGGATGGTTGCCGAGGAGCCTGCCGACTCCGATATATGCCTCGTCAATACGTGCGGTTTCATTGCGGACGCCCGCGAAGAGGCAGCGAGTGTGTTGGAGGAGTTGAAGGCGGATGGAGCTAAAGTGGTTGTCGCTCTCGGGTGTTTGGTTAAACGCGCCGCAGATTGTCCAGAAACGGACCGTTTTCTTTCTGCCGCTGATGCGCGTGCGACGTTCGCAGAATATAGCCAGTTGCCGAACATCTGCCTGGAGCTTCTTGGAGGGCAGGGGAGGGCGGTCGAACCGGAGAGCTATACCGAGTTTTTAACGCAACCGCGCCTCCGAACGGGCTCGCCGCATACGGCTTATTTGAAGATCTCCGAGGGTTGTTCCAATCCTTGCACGTTCTGTTCCATCCCGAAAATTCGAGGCGGGCAAATGAGTCGTCCAATGGATGATGTTGTGAATGAGGCTCGGTCGCTGATCGAGGCGGGCGCAATTGAGATTTGTCTCATTGCGCAAGACACCACAGCTTATGGGAAGGAGTGGGATGGAGTGTTGCATCTCAAAGAGCTTTTGGAGCGTTTGCGCGACGAGGTGGAGGGGAATGTCTGGTTCCGTCTGATGTACGCTTGTCCGCAACATCTCACGCGAGACGTGCTAAACGTGTTGGCGTCCGATCCTCGGTTTTGTCCATACATTGATATGCCGCTTCAGCATATCTCGGATTCCATGCTCGTGTCCATGGGGCGGCAACTCTCAACGTTCCAAACCTTGGAAAAACTCAATTTGATTCGAGACGTGCTTCCAAATTGCGCAATTCGCACCGCTTTTATTGTTGGTCACCCAGGCGAAACCGAAGCCGATTTCAGTGAACTTCTTGAGTTCGTGAAGGAAGGACGTTTTACGCATGCCGGAGTTTTCACCTATTCCGCCGAACCAGGGACCCGATCCGCAACGCTCGAAAACGATGTTCCGGAGCGTGTGAAAGAGGAGCGGCGAATCCGCCTGATGGATGCCCAGCGCGAGGTCTCTGCCGCGCATTGCGCCGCACAAATCGGGAAAATTGTTGAAGTGATGGTCGATGGACTGAGCGATGAAGGATTGATCGCGCGATCGCAGTCGGAGGCACCCGAGGTGGATGGGGTTTTCTTTCTTCCTGAGTTTGAGGATGCTGTTGCTGGTGATCGCTATGATGTAGAAATCACAAGCGCATCTGATTATGATTTTTTTGCTGAATAAATTTCCGAAAGTACAACGGTCCATACAGGAACCTAGATCATGAAAATTAAATTCTGGAAAATGCACGGTGCACAGAACGATTTTATTTTGTTCGACGATCGGCTCGGTACGTTTCCTCTCGAGGATCGTAGCTTCATCAAGCACGTTGCTGCGCGTCATTCAGGGATTGGAGCGGAGGGGGTGATTTTGATTCAGAAATCTGCTGAGTCCGATTTCCTTATGAAATTCTTTAATTCCGACGGCGGAGAGGCAGAGATGTGCGGGAATGGGGCTCGCTGTGCCGCACGGCTGGCATTTGAGCAGGGGATTGCAACCAAAGAGATGACGATTGAAACGGTGGCGGGGCAGATTCGCGCAGAGGTTTTGGATAACGTGGTTCGCCTTTGGATGACGTCTCCGATCGATTGGAGACTTGATGGTTCGCTGGATCTCGATGGGATGAATTTGACCTATAGTTTTGTGAATACAGGCGTCCCCCATGTGGTCGTGCGAACGGGCGATTTGCGCGACGTGGTTGTGGAGGATGTTGGTGCGGCGGTTCGAAGACATCGTGATTTTGCAACGGCGGGAACGAATGTGAATTTCATGCAAATCTCGCAGGATGGCGGGATCTCGGTGCGAACCTATGAACGCGGGGTCGAAGCGGAGACACCCGCCTGCGGAACGGGGGCTACGGCCTGCGGCTTGATCGCTGCGAAAAATGGATGGGTGAAGCTGCCGGTCAATGTTTATACGTTGAGTGGAGATTGCTTGGTTGTGAACGGAGAGTTGACCGAGGATGGCGCACGCGATGTGACGCTTACGGGCCCAGCGGAGCATGTTTTTGAGGGAACGATCGAATGTTGAAGGAAGAGAAATCGGAAATGCAATGTGTCGAAGTTGGGCTCTCTTTGGGATCAAATATTGGAGACCGATTGCGATATATTCGTCAGGCAAAAACGCTGCTTTTGATGGATCCCACAGTTCGCTTTATCGATCAATCCTCGGTGTATGAAACAGAGCCGGTGGATGTGAAAGAAGAGCATCAACAGATGAAATTTCTCAATGCGGTACTGATTGTCGAAAGTTCCTGTACAGCACAAGAATGGCTGACGAAAATTAAAAAGGTCGAAGACGCGCTTCAGCGTGTTCGTACGGACGATCGAAATGCGCCGCGCACGATCGATGTCGATATCCTTTTTGTGGGCG
>JAOZMR010000142.1 GCA_029934215.1 Pontiellaceae bacterium
AGAGGAACTTCGGAGGAAGTCAGAGAAGAGAGTTTGAATAATGAATGATAATAAATATGACGAGTTTGATGTGGCGATGAGTATGCCGATGATTGGCCCCTCCGACTATGCGCTGAGCGACGGGCAGGTGATTGGGCAATACCGCATCATCAAGCAGCTCGGTAAAGGCGGCATGGGCGAAGTGTATCTCGCTGAAAACACAATGATGCGTAAGCGGGTGGCTTTGAAGCTCCTTCCGCGGGCCGCCACCAGCGGAACGTTTGTTGACCGCTTCCGCATCGAAGCGCGGGTGATGGCAGACCTGAACCACCCGAACATTGTGCAGGTGCATCATGCCGGAGAAGAAAACGGGCAGTATTATCTCACCATGGATTACATCTGTTCGCCGTCCGGCGAACCGCAGACCCTCGAAGAGGTTCTGGCAGAAAAGGGGCGACTCTCAGAAGGTGAGGTCAAAGAGATTGCGCTTCAAATCTGCGACGCGCTGGAGCTGGCCCACGGAAAAGGTCTGGTTCATCGAGATCTAAAACCCGCCAACATTCTGCTAGCGCAGAACATTGCAGATGCGAATAACCAATCTCTAATAACAAATAACTGCCCAATCAAAATCTGTGATTTTGGGTTGGCAAAGGTGGTGGGCGACGATTATTTGCGCACGATGATCGACCGCTCCATCAACCTCAGCATGGCGGGCGAACTGTCTTTGGGCGACGAGCCAACCGCTGGCGGCGATAGCGACAAAAAGCGCAGTTCGGCTCGCGCCATTCTCGGCACCTACGATTATATGGCGCCCGAACAAAAGGCAGGCGGCGAGATCTCTCCGCAAACGGATTTGTATGCCGTCGGCATCATCCTCTATCGCTTGCTCACCGGCGAAAAACCCGAAGGCATGTTCGAAATGCCGTCCGAACTGGGGTGTGACGCTGCGTGGGATGGAATCGTCCGAACCTGTATGCAAAAGAAGCCGGAGCGACGTCCAGAGAGCGCGGCGGCGTTGCGGGGGCTGGTGAAGGCGGTCGTGGTTTGTGCGAAAGGAGAGGAAGAGAAGTTAGCCACAAAAGAGCGCAAAGAACGCAAAAAAGGAAATCTGAAGAAGAAGGTGTTGCTGGGCGTGGTTGGGGTGGGAGTTGTTGCGGGTGCGATAGGTTTGGGGAGTTTGTGGGGGTCGAAACAAGAGCCAGAACCTCAGATTATGGAAAAGGCGGTCACTCCAAAACCGAAACCTGCGCCGAAAAAGAAGGTGGCGAAGAAAGTGGAGCCAATTAAAAAGGCGTTGCCGTCCGATCTTGTGGAGGTTTCCGGCGCGAGCACTGCAAACTCGGCTCAAAAACGAGCCGTGGCGCAGACGAGTCTGCCGCTGGAGGTGAAGAGCCGGAAGACGGACATCGCGTTCCGGTTGGTTCCGGCTGGAACCTTCACGATGGGGAGCCCATCGAATGAAGAAAACCGTTCCAGCGACGAAACTCAACACTCTGTGACGATTTCGAAGCCGTTTTATTGCGGGAAGTTTGAGGTGACGCAAGCGCAGTGGAAACAGGTGATGGGTACGAGTCCGTCGAAGTTCCAAGGGTCGGAAAATCCTGTGGAACAGGTGAGCTGGGATGACTGCCAGACGTTCCTGAAAAAGCTGTGTGACCTCGAAGGGGTTCCGCAAGGAACCTATCGGCTGTTGACCGAGGCGCAGTGGGAATACGCATGCCGGGCGGGAACGACGACTCCGTTTTGTTACGGAAACCGGTTGGATTCAACGATGGCGAATTTCGATGGAAATTATCCGTATGGTGGAGCGTCAAAAAAGGTGTATCGAAAGAAGACGGTGAGTGTTGGGCAGTTTAAGCCGAATGCGTGGGGAATGTATGATATGCACGGGAATGTGTGGGAATGGTGTAGTGATTGGTATGGGGATTATTCATCGGGAAGTGTGACCGATCCGACGGGTGTTTCGTCTGGCTCGTATCGCGTCCGCCGCGGTGGGTCGTGGTCCGACAACGCGAGGTACTGCCGGTCGGCGTATCGCTGCAGGTACTCGCCCGGCTTCCGCTACGTTAGCGTGGGCTTCCGCCTTCTGAGGATTGCCCCCAACCTCCCTTAACGTGAACGGAAATGGAAGCCCTCGGCGGTAGCCGAAAGGGCTGGAATTGGAGAGAGCGCAGATAATTAAAGTACGCATTTTGACATTGCAATATAGCGAGGGTCTCGGTGGTTTCCCTGAAGAGGCATTGCAGGCGGCGTTAGCGGGCAAGGAGATGTTGGAGGTGCGGGATCATTTCTTTGTCCAAGGGGGCAAGCCGCATATTGCGTTAAAAGAGAATCTTTACCACCCGCTGCGCTAGAGGAACTTCGGAGGAGGTCAGAGGGGAAAGAAAAAGAAGTTCTCTGAACCCCTCGGCTGTTCTCTCTAATGAACGAAGTGAATGGGTGGTAGAAAAATGATGAGAATTTACCCAATAACAATGAGCGGAGCGAACAATCATGAGTATATTTGTTGAGGTGCTTAAAGATGATCAAAACGAATCGAATGGGTGAGGTTCTTAAGGAGCTGGGTGAACTATATGAATTGAATCGGAAGATTTAGAAGTTCTCGTTTGTTTCGAGAAAGACGAAGACGGTGCATGGAGAAACCGAGTGCAACTCGGTTTTACGTGAAACCGAGTTGCACTCGGTTGTGATGCGAACGATGCGTGGAAAAAGAGTGCGATCAAAAGATAGATAGGAGCTTGTAGTTCTTTTGTTCGGTGCTATAAATACCGCTATGAGATTAGATCAAGAACAGATGGAGACGGCTTTTAGGTTGCTAGAGTATCATTTATCGCGGCAAAAGGCAGGGCTGATCCGGTTGGTTGTGTGCGGGGGTTCTGCGCTGATTGGAGCGGAGTTGGTGGCTCGCACAACAAAGGATGTTGATGTTTTGGCTCTGCTGAACTCTTCCGGAATGCTGGTTGATCCCGAACCATTGCCACAGGGTCTTCTTGAGGCTTCGGTCATCGTGGCCGATGAGTTAAATCTTCCCAAGGACTGGCTGAATAATGGACCGAGTTCGGGAGAGGGTGGCCTTTTTCGTATGGGGTTGCCGATCGGTTTAGCCGAGCGTTTGATGGTGCGTTCTTTCGGGAAGCATTTGAAGGTCTATTTTATTTCTCGGTTGGATCAGATTTTTTTCAAGCTGTATGCGGCGGTGGATCAAGGGGGATATCATACGGAAGATCTGTTGGCTCTAGACCCATCGGAAGATGAATTGGCGCAAGGGGCTTGCTGGGCAATGACGCATGATGTTTCGGATGGATTTCGGATGGTGCTGGGTTTGTTTTTAAAGGAGCTGGGTTATGAATCCGTTGCTGAAAAACTTTAGGGCTGAATTTGCAGAGCGTACATTGCGGCTGGTTTGGCGGCAGTGGAATGCTCTAGGCGTTTCGGGGACAGAGTCTGCTTGGAAGGGTGCAGTGATTGATCCTGATGCGCTGCTCGTTTTTTCGCTTCATATTGCCCGCTACGATGCCCGCTTGTTTCAGGAGATTTTGGATTGGCTACGGTTAAATGGGGCTTTGATCAATATTCAGCGACTGAACAATATGCTTCGAAAATACGGCTTTTCCGGGAGCCGAATCATCCCAGCTGTCGCCGCATTCCTGGCAGAGGCGGACAGCTCACAACAGCTGAAGTGGAAGCGGTTGGCGGAATCCATCGATTCTCAAAAGGATGAACCCCTCTTCTTTTTGTCAAACGGGAACCCCGCGCCTCTGCCCTCTGAGCGCGATGCATTATTTGCTCGGTACAACTTTTCAGCTCCACCCGTTTCGTTGAGGGGTTATTCCCGTTCTTTTGATCCGGCACTGCCTGAAAACCGCCTCTTGACCTATCGTTCCTTTTTTGGGGTTAACTCCCGAAGCGAGTTGGTTTGTTTGCTGGGTGCCCGTCACGGTGTTACGGCGGCTCGTGCGGCTCGGCTTACAGGGTACAGCGCCCGTAGCATTCAAAACGTTTTAACGGAAATGTCCGCCTCCGGCTGGGTGGAAAGCCGAAAAGAAAAACGGGATAAAACCTATTCACTTCGAAGAAGTCCGCATCTTACAGGCTTGTTCGCAGCGGAAATCTCTGAAAGCGCGTGGGTGTTGTGGCCCGTGGTTTTCCAAGCATTGGAAAGCATTTGGCAGAAGCTTTTCAGCGGGGAACTCGACGATCTCGATGGGCTTGCGCTTGATTCAGAAATTTTCCTCCTCTGGAAAACCTGTGTGGACATTCTTTCCTTGGATGAGCAGAAAACGTTGCCGTTGCCTGCTCCTAGAAAAACATTACATCATGCCGCAGAAATGTTCCCCTCAGAATTACTCAACGCCATGCGCCAGCTTGAGTGCGAATAAATAGAATGGAGTCCGCCGTCGGATTGGTCGTGGCTGAAAAACGGGGAGATACCGGATGGGTTCGTCATTCCTTTGCAACCGCGTGGGCGTGGAAAAAGGATATATTTCTCACGAACGCGCATGTTGTGGAGGGCGCCGAGCATTATATGAAAAACGGCTTTCGGATCTACGTTGTGTTGAATCAGAGTCCATCGGAACGGTTCTATGTGACCGGCCTTTCAAAACACCCGCATTATCGCCCCGACTCGGTTTCATCGAACGGGAAAGAGGTTCCTTTCTCCTACGATGTCGGTGCGCTTCAGATTGAAGGCACATTGCCCACTCGATTCAAGCTTGCAGACAAAAGTACGCTCCACAGTTTGAAAGCAGGCGAACGGGTGGCGTATCTTGGATTTCCTATGGAAAACCTGGTGAACAACGGTGTGGATGTGGATAGCCCCATTGCCAATATGCAGTCAGGAATCATCACAGCGGTCAGCGACTTCGACCAGGGCGACAGCGGCCCGAAAAACAATCTTCTGATCCGGCATAATATGGGGTGTACAGGCGGCGCGAGCGGAAGTCCCATTTTCAATAGAGATGGAGACGTGGTCGCGATTCTTAACGCGGGAAATATGATGGGACAGATTGTCGGGGTGGATGACGCGGGCGAACCGATTGTTGCACGCGCTCCATCAGCAGTCATGATCAACTTCGCGCAGCGAGTGGATCTCATCTTCGACCTGCCGCAACCCAGACGTCTGAACCGCGAATAAACGCTAATGACCGCGAATGGTAGATTTTTAATCACAAAAAGCAGGAAAAAGAAATTCTCTGACTCACTCGGCTGTTCCTCTAGCGCAGCGGGTGGTAGAAAGATGAGGAGAATCGGTGCGAGGAATGAGAGGGATTTTTCACCACCCGCTAGCGCTAGAGGAACTTCGGAGGGGGTCAGGGGGGGAGGGCGAGTTTGAATGGCTAATAACCAATATCGAATAACCAATAACCAGTATCGAAGTAAGAGGGATGTTGAACCACGAATGGACGCGAATGCACACAAATGGGAGGGGAGAAAGATTCGTCAGACACAGCTCCACAGCGATGGGGACGCCTATTATGATCTGTGAATTTTAGGCATAAGCGAGACGTTGTCCACGTGCTTCTGGGATGTGATCGCCAAACTCTTTTGCGGTCTCTATCCAGTGATCAACTGCGTCTCTGGCATTTGCGAGAGAAGATTCATATGAATCGCCGTGAGCCATGCATCCCGCTAGTTCAGGAACGTCTGCAACAAAAGAGTCATCTTCGTTGCTCCAAAATATTATGATTTCATATTTATCCACTAATAGTTCCTTCGAGTTTATATTATTCTTTCCTTAAAACCTAGATAGAGTAATAAGTTTTGCAGGTCGGCGAATTTGATGTTTGCTTCAGACGTGCCTCTAAGAATTTGCCATAATATTTTTTCTCGTTTGCCCATATAAGTTACCTTAGAGCGTCTCTCTAAATACTGCAAAAATCTTTACAGAGAGAGCGCTCTCGCCTTACTCTGAGCGGCTTGCCAGGTTTCTTGTTAATGCGTTTCTTTGCCGCGCTCCTTACGGGTTGCATCGTGCTGTACCATGAGGAGTGTTGGAGTGTGTCGATGCTTGGATTTATGGATGAAGTGTGAAAATATCGAATATTGAACAGGAACATCGAATATAGTGCGAGCATTGTGGAGTTGTGGAGTTTTTATGAATAAGTGTGATGAATTTGATCTGGGGAAAGGGGGCAATCCTATAAGTTAATATTTTGGGTTTCCAATGTTTTGGAAAAGCGAGGTCAAAAGTTCCAATGTCTGGAAAAAAGAGCAGTGGGTTTTCCAATCCTTGGAATGTCTCGGGCGGGGTTCCAAATAACCAATAACCAATAACTAATAACCAACAACAAATAACGAATATCGAATAACCAATAACAGCAGGCGGAGCGAACAATCATGAGCATATTTATTGAGTTTCATAAGCTGGTGAAGAGGTTGCAGGCGCAGAAGGTGGCGTATGCGGTGGTGGGTGGCGTGGCGATGGCGTTTTATGCATACGCCCGTTTCACGAGAGATATCGACATTCTAACGAAGGAAAGTGAGCTGGAGGTTGTGACGGATATTTTGCTTTCTGAAGGGTATAAACCATCGGGCGAACCGTGGTCGTTTAAAGGCCGGTTGTCGTTGCATCGCTTTTAGAAGGTGAATGACGGTGAAGAGATGCTGATTGATGTTCTCGTTTCTGGAACGGAGCGACAGGAACAAATCGTTGATGACGCATTGGAGGCGTATTCGAAGCATACGGGAGTGGTTCGCGTTGCGACGCGGGACGATTTGATTTGGCTGAAAGAACAGCGGAATTCGAAAATAGACCAGGCAGATATTGAGGTGCTTAAAGATGATAAAAACGAATCGAATGGATGAGGTTCTTAAGGAGCTGGCTGAACTATATGAATTGAATCGGGAGATTCAAAAGTTCTCGTTTGTGTCGCAAAAGATGGAGGCTGTGCGTGGAGAAACCGAGTGCAACTCGGTTTTGCGTGGAACCGAGTTGCACTCGGTTGTGATGCGAACGATGCGTGGAAATGAGAGAGACAGGGAGTGTTGAAAGTAGCGCGAGCGTCTCGCTCGCATTGGGAAGAGAGATAGTTTTTATGAAAAAGTATGACGATTTAGATGGGGCGGAGAGCATTCCCGGAGATGAGCAGGCGGCTTGGGTGTCGCTAGGTGATTTGCCAACAATGGAGCTGAACGCAAAGGGCGTGGGTGTGGTGGACCGCTATGAATTGATCGAGAAGCTCGGTCAGGGTGGGTTCGGCGCAGTCTATGGCGCACGCGATACCGAAGCTGGAATTTTAGTGGCTCTCAAGGCTCTTCCCGCTGAGGTGAGTTGCGATGAGTCGGAGATGAAGGCGATTCGCAAAAACTTCGCGCTCGTCTCTCGATTGCATCATCCGCATATCGCATC
>JAOZMR010000143.1 GCA_029934215.1 Pontiellaceae bacterium
AAAGAACGAGGCTGGAAGCGCTCGTCTACGTTTTCTGTTTTCCAAGGGTTGGAACTCTTCTCTTTCACTCGGCAATCGGCAATCTCCATTCGGAAATGCCCCTCCCCTGACGCTATTCAAACTGCACGTTCACGCGATAAAAGCGGCTGTTCGTTTCTGAACCGCGCTGAACATTTATCGTCCCGCCCGTTCCAGAAAAATTGGTCAGAGAGTGCCATTCGTCTCCCAACGTATCGGTATATTCCACTGCGTAGGTTCGATTCGTCATTGTCGGGACGCTCAACAACCCGCCTTGCAGGTCGATGGTGAATAGCGAACTGGCATTCGTGGAACTCGTGCCCGCAATGTATTCCTGATAATCGCCGTAGCCGTCTCCATCGGTATCCGCAAGAATCGCGCTGGATTCAAACTGCAAAAGCTCGAAGCGATCATCCAGCCCGTCGCCGTCCGTATCCAACAAGCTCGGATCGGTTCCAAAGCGAAGCTCATCGGCATCAGAAATCCAGTCGAAATCAGAATCGAGCGCGGTGTCAAATTGCGCGGAGATCTGATCTACCACCGAGGTGTCGCTCCCAATGAGCAAATAGGCATTCAGCGTTTCAGTCGCATTTGTCCAAACATTGGAATCGTCCGCCCATGAGGCGGAAGAGATCACATTCGATTCCGCCGCGATCCCTGCACTGCTTTGCATCTGATGAATCATTGTTTCCGAGGCATCGTAGAAACGAACCGTCCAACTGTTCGTACAATCGGAATAGCCATCGTTCTCCAGAGAAAACTCAAACTGATAGGTTTGATTGCTCAGCGAAGAAATCTGAAGGGAACCAAACGTCGGTTGTGTGCCAACAAACGCTCGATGAATGCTGTTGTTCGACCGATTGGCATCGGAAATAGCCAGCTCCGGATCGATGACCACATAAATATCTACGGGCGACGAACGTCGAGTGACCGTCCAGCTTTGCGTCACCCGTTTCTTTTCCCCGCCAAAGATAGATTCGATCCACTCCGTCCCAATCAACACGCCTCCGTCCATTGGATCTCCGTCGTAAAAAGCAACGTTGAAATTCGTGACCCCGACGGCTCCATAGTTTTGAAGAGTCGCTTGAAGCTCCACGGACTCCCCAACCGCCCACGCCTCAGGCGAGCCAGTGATTTCCGAAACAAACCCCAAATCGGTTTCAAACGTATAATCCAATACCGCCAAATCAACCTGCCCAGGCTGTGGAACGCCGTTGGTGTCGTCGAGGAAAAGAACTCGATTATACGCCAAAATCAACGTTCCGTTTGAAGCATACAATCCATCAAACGCCCTCTCCAGATGCTCCCCCTCATTCAACAACGCAAACGGATCACTCCACCCGTTCAACGTCCGATCAAAAACAATGGAATGAGGTTGCTGTTCTCCAGAATCGTCGAACATTTCCCAGACCATTCCTACACTTCCGTTTCCGTTGAGCTGTTTATAATCCACCGCCGCACTGGTCAAAGAAACCGCCTTACAATCGACCGCATCCGCCAACGTTTCCGTCTGCGCCAGCATAAACGTGCCATCCTGAATCCACGTCACAATCAGATCCTCATTTTCGTCGTAACTGACCTGCGGATTACTATCTTGCACCTCGTTTTCTGTCAATCGGGATAGCTCGCCCCATGATGCGCCGTCCCAAACAGAACCATACAGCTCCTGATCCTCTTCCGTAGCTTGATCATCATCCGCATCAAAACACCCCACCCAGAAACCTCGATCGCCACTAAATGCAAAATCGCTCCACAGCATCATGGGCAAATTCGTTGCAACAGGTTGCGGCTCAGACCAACCCGCACCTTCATAAATGGAAAACAGCACTGAATTAGGTTTTGACGCATCACCAATCAAGCTTCCACCCGCATTGCGCACCCACGTCACCATCGCAGAACCATTCGTTCCAACCGCCACATTCGGAGTCCGGTCAAAAACTGCATTATCCGTCACATTCGTTGCCACCCACTCACTTCCAGACCAAACAGCAACCGCAATCTCCTGACCTGCAAGCAACGCCTCCAAAGAGACATCATCCGCGAGCACCGCCTTCGCGTTTTGCCACGCCGCCACCCGAACCGCGGCATTCCCTGCCACCTCAGGAGAAGCATCTAACGTTCCATCATCCCACACCGGATTCGGAGAAGACCACGCACCGCCATCCAACGCCCGCACCTGCTCAGACAACACCAAACGATTTGCATCAGAACGCAACCCGTCATCCCGAAGCCACAAAAGATGAACCGACGACGCGGCTTCAACCATAGACGGATCAGAATTCGGAAAAACAGACGATGCGACAACGGTAGAATTCGAAGAAGCACCGGAAGCCGAATTCATACGCAACGGCTTTCTTGCGCGATAATTGCGAGAAATCATCACGGAATCCGCGCGGGACGGATCGCGCAACGTCTCATTAAGCTCGGAAGAAAGAGCCATCGACAACAACCCAGCATTCGTAGGACTCAACAGATTGTGCGTCCCGCTACGCTCCACCAGCGTCCACTCCATAATACTCACCTCAATTTTCAGCGAGAAAATCCACTTCAAATAAAGTTCCTGCAAAACAGGATCCTTAAAAAACTCCATCGTCCCACCAACGCCGCCTCCCAAAGAGCCATTAACCGACACAACATCCGCCACACCAATCCCAGCAATCAGCGACACAACAAACTCAAACGGAACCACAACCTTCCACTGGAAAGGCTGTTCTTGACTCTGATCCCACGCAATCGACCCACCAGCACCTGCAGACCCTTCAACCTTGATACGCCCATAAATGGGCGGAGTAGGATGCAAGTAAAGAGGCGGCGACTCAAACGCCGCCGCCACATCAAATCGAGCCTCTCCTCCGATCATCCAATCACCGGAATCCTGATACTTCCCCAAAACCTTCCCAGCAATCGACGGCTTAAGCTCCATGCCAAACGCCTTCCACTTCTTTTTGGGATTATACTTCATTGCCATCGCCATCGTTCCATCGCTAGAAATCGACCCCGTCAGCTCCGCGCTCACATCCATCCCAATCGTCTCCACATTTGTAGCACTCTTACCCAAAATCCCAGCAGGGATTTTCTTCGTCTCCTCAAAAAACGACACCCCCAGAGGCGCCGTCAAACGATACGTCAAAATCCCGCGCTCAAGCTCTACTGAAAACAAATCAACCCCGCCCATGCTCAAACTACTCACAAACGTCGGAATCGAAATCACCGAAAAATCCGCCACCCTCTTCTCCGAAACCGCCCCATCAGCGGCGATTGCATACACGTACAACTTCTCACCCTTCTTAAAATCCTTAAGATTTATCGAACAGTTTGGGGTACTGCTCTGCTGAACAATCGAACCCTCTCGAACAAAACGAATCAACCCAGGCGGATGCCCATTCCAATCCACATCCGCGTGAAACATCTGCGAAACCGGAACCCCCTCCAAAAACGTCACATGCGAGCCCGAACCCACCACGTCCGATGTAACACTCCGCACCACCACATCATCCGTATGCCCCCAACTCCACGTCACCGAAGACTCCGTTGTCCCATCAAAAAGAAACCCCCGAAACTTTCCCTGGTTTCCAACGCTTGGAACCAGCCCGCTACCCGTCCAGCCCGAACACTCAAACACCGAGCCATCCACCTCAATCAAACGACTCCCCGCCGACAACTCCCCCACCGACGCGCCCCACGCATACACATGCGTTCCAACCCCTGGAAACGGCGACCCAACCTCCGACGAAACCGTCAGCGTATAATCGCGGAAGTCAAACGTAGCTACCGTACCGGCGGTATTCCCCGCAAACAATTGGAGCGCGAAGAGCACTCCGATGAGTCCTGTGATGTATGTTTTCATTCTGGTTCTCCTTACTAATTCGGCGATGTTATTTGAAGTTTTAGATAAAGCGGGAAAAAGGGTGTGAACGGCGGGTTCGCCCATCTTCCGAAGAGGCTACTTACACCGTTCACGATGCGCCGCCAAAGCGACGCCACGAAATCATCCGGTTCAGTGGACACATCCGTTCCGACCTCTGAGCTGGGGGTGCGCAACGGAGTCGCAAACCAATGTTGTTGTTGCGGTTCGACGGGTTGTTGTTGTTGCGGTTCGCCGACCGGCAATTCTGCGCGTTGTTGTTCCAATTGCCGCCGCGATTCACGCGGTTCGAACCCCATGGATGATTTCAAATTAAAATGTTCTTGTGGCGTCCAGCGTCCAACAGCATGGCTCCGAAAAGCCAAGAGCGGCTCAACATGCCCAGCAAATGCAGCCTGGTTCCAAATGCCGGAATTCAATAACTGATTTGCGCTTTGCAGTTTGGCACAAAACCGTTTTTCAGCTCGCCGAGTAAGATAAAGTTTTCCCTCATGAACCACATAGCCAAGAAATGGCATTCCCTCTGCTGACCGATTCATGCACCACGGTTTCACCGACAGTCCTAGCGATTCACAAAACCGGGCCAGTTGCAATGCCTGATAAACCAATTGATCTCGGTCTGTTCCCCAAAGAACAATATCGTCCATATAGCGGACATAGGCAGGGATATGGAGTTGTTCTTTCCCATAGCGATCCGCCACAGCCAGAACATGGTTGGCAAAGAACTGACTGGTCAGGTTGCCGATAGGTAACCCGCGAGGCTCATCGCCATGATCGTTCGACTGGTGGCTACCGATAATTTTTCCGAACACCTCCAGAATATGCTTCTCTTTAAACCGCCGTTGCAAAAGCCCCGCCAGTGTTTGATGGGGAATGGAGTCGAAATACTTACGCATATCCAGCTTCAGATACCATTCGTAGTGAAGAGAATAGGCTTTGGCACGGTCTAATGCGGCATAGGTTCCCTTGCCCTTGCGGCAGGCATAGCTGTCATAAATCTGGAAATCTTCAAAAACGGGCTCACAAATCCGCATCAATGCTTGATGCACCACACGGTCAGGAAACGGTGCCACCCGAATGATCCGCTCTTTCGGTTCATGCACAACAAACTCACGATAGGGTCCAAACGCAATACTTCCATCCAATAATGCACGACGGATTTGCAACAGGTTTTCAGGCAACTCACGAGAAAATTCAACGACATCTTTGCGTTCGCGCTTGCCTCGGCGCGCCAAAAGATACGCCCGACGAAGATTATCCATCGCGCATACATTTGCAAAAAAATGATTGGCTCGCTTCATGGGGTCTCTGCACCTTCCGCATTAAACAACGCGAGCATCCGTTCCGCATATTTTTCAATCTTTCCCGTACCAACACCCTTCACCTTTTTCATGACTTGGAGCGAAAGTTCACCTAGTTCCGTCATACCCGCTAATTGCTCATCGGTAAAAATGACATACGCCGGAACATCATCCTTTTCGGCCATCTTTTTTCGCGCAGCGCGCAACCGAGAAAACACGGCGAAAGCATCCTCGCTGAGAACCTCCTTATAATCCACCTTCCGGCGAGGAACTCGCGACGATTTTCCGCCCCCCTGCAAAACCTCCTCATATTCAACACAAAAGCACCAGATGGCGCTCGACGATCCGCCGCCGACAAACTCACGATGCACCTGCAACACCTGATGCCCCCGCATAAAGCGGTTCAACGCCTCGCATTGCGAGCCGTCATCATGTATTGAAATGTTGAATATTCTTATTTGCATCTCGGTTTCTCTAAAAAAATTTCAGCGGGGGCAAGCCCCCTGCACCCCCACGCTTCGAGGCTCTTCCCGCCCGGCTCCGCTTCGGGCTCCTTTAGCCTCTCCGCTAGCTCAGAGGTCTTCACTGAACTGGGGGTGCGCAACGGAGTCGCAAACCAAGGCGGCTGGAGCGGCCGGACGGGTAGCGGCTGAGGCGGTACGCCGACCGGCAATACCGCGCGTAGCTGCGCCAACGGCCGCCGCGATACACGCGGTACGAACCACTCGTAGCACCTTCTGGATCTGTCACACTTCCTGGATACGTGCCATACCAATCTAAACACCATTCATAAACATTCCCGTGCATATCGTACAAGCCCCAGACATTCGGCAGATACGCACCCGCCACCGCCGTGCCCACGCTCGTATTTCCTCCAGAACTAGACCCCGACCCGCCGTTGTACCAATAGCGACCCACTTCGTTCATGTTCGCGTCGGAACTCGTGCTCGTCAGATTTTTTCCACTATTCAGCGCCGTCGTAGTCCCCGCCCGGCAGGCATATTCCCACTGGCTCTCCGTTGGCAGATCCAGCGTTAGCCCCGTCTTTGCGCGCAGCTTGCCAACAAACGACGTTGCATCCACCGCATTGTTAGCCGGCCAGCCCGCCCCAGCCGAGCTGCCGCGGACATCGTTGTAACTCACCCGCTCAACCGGACGAGTTTGGTAATAGGACACGTTGTTGAAATAGCTCGGCTTGTTGCCCATCACCAACTCCCATTGCCGCTGCGTCACCTCAAAAACGCCCATATAAAAATCATCCGTCAGCGTCACCTGATGCTGCGTTTCATCGCCGGCGCGTCCCAGCTCATCGCTCGGCGATCCCATCATAAAACTGCCCGCAGGAATACGCCGCAACACCAGACTGGAGCTCTTATGCACATCCGTCCAGCCGCCCGACGGCACCGCATCCAGCGAACTCACCGGATAGCTCGATGCCGACACCCCGCCCGAAAGATCCACCACCAAATAATCTCCATCAACAACCCCGCCCTCCGAAACCGCGCTCACCGAGACCGACACATTTTCCAGCAACAGCCCATCCGCATCCGCACCACCATCCCAAACAATATGCTTATCGATTCCGCTCGACTGCCCAGCACCCAGCGCCCCCGAAAAACTCGAAGCCGGCACATCTCCGTCATTCACCAGAACAGAAACCGTCATCGAATCTCCATCGGCATCGTACAAATCGTAGTAGATATTCACCTGCTTTGTTCCCGACACCTGACTGGCCCGCACATGACTCACCTCCGGCTCCGCCGCCTGTAGCATGCAGCCCGCCATCACCCACATTATCGTCATCCATATTTTCTTCATATCCACACACCTTTCCAAATTAAATCTTCGAACCAATAAAAATAGAAACTAAAACATAACCACTCGCGTTACCAGATAAAACCAGTCCAAGCTTTGGCCCGCGCGTGATAATAAGGGTAATTGGGTATGCACTTTACTCAACCGACCGCAATATGTAGGATGCGCAGATGAAAAAAATGACACATCCGGTAGGGGGAATTGACCACTCTGGAACTTTTCAAGAATTTGACGAATGGTTTTCGACTGAGGAGCTTTGCTTAGATTG
>JAOZMR010000011.1 GCA_029934215.1 Pontiellaceae bacterium
ATCAAAACAGCTGTAGAATCGTGATTTAGTTCGATAGGCAATGATTGCAAAGTGGGCTTAACTTAGTGCCATTCGTCCCGCGGATGAACCGCCCTCTACTTGAGCCTATTCTGATCCTGATCCGTGGGACGTTTTACCATCTGCGGGGGCTTAGTTTCTGCGCATGTGAACTGGTTTCATTCAACTTGCGAGACAAAACTCGAATATTGGCGTTTTGTATGAGGGCTGGAGCTCAAAGGAAAAACGTAGAAGAGGCATCTTGCCTCTGGCCTTCGATGTCGGATGTTCTGTAATTTTAGTGCCATCAAGCCCTTGGATGGAATTGACGGTGTACGCCTTTGAGACGGTCTGGGTCGACGTGTGTGTAAATCTGGGTTGTCGCAATGTCGGCGTGCCCAAGCATTTCCTGAATGATGCGTAGTTCCGCTCCGTTGGCGAGTAGATGGCTGGCAAAGGAGTGTCGCAGAGAGTGTGGATAGATGTTTTTTGTGATTCCGGCTTCTCGCGCACATTTTTTAATGAAAAACCATATGGTTTTCCGCGACATGGGTTGATGTCGTTTGCTCAAAAAAAGTGTCTGTTCGTGGTCGCCGGGCGTGAGTTGTGGGCGAGCGGTTTTGAGATAGCGTGCCACCCATTTGAGCGATTCCCCTGCGACTGGAACGATACGCTCTTTGCGACCTTTACCGATGCAACGTACGAATTTTTTCTCAAAATCTAGATCGGTTCGTTGGAGCCCAGCTAGTTCTGAGACACGAAGCCCGGTCGCGTAAAAAAGTTCGAGTATGGCTCGGTTGCGTAGCCCCAGAGGCTTTTCTGTGTCTGGAGCTGCGAAAAGGCGATCAATCTCTTTGGGGGTTAAAACGCTTGGCAGCATTTTCCAGACTCGGGGGGAGTCCATCGTTTCCGCAGTATTTGCCGCGATCAATCCTTCCTGCATGAGATAGCGAAAGAATACCTTAAGCGAAACTAAGTGGCGAGAAAGGGAGTTCGCCGCAAGCCCTCTCGCTTTTTCAGAAAGCAGATGGTCGAGAATCTGTTTGCGTGTGATTGTGTCGAGCGATGTGATTCCTTTCGTTGCGAGATCCTCGAGAAACCGGCTAATGTCATCTGCGTAAGCCAGACGTGTATTTTTACTCAGTCCGCGTTCCAAGGAAATGAAATCAAGAAATTGTTCGAGAAGTTCTTTCATGAAAGGCGATGGGGGAGTGTATTATGGATTCGGATAGGAACGGAGATTTCTCGGAGAGGGTGCAGAAGGGACGCTCTTTTACTTAGGACGACCAAATCCACGGCAGATGGCGAAGCTACCTTCGCCTTAATATGCCGCTTCAGCTTTTTCCGTACTTAAAAACGATCTGAACGAACGTTTCTCTTTCGGTTTTAAAGCGTAGATTCAGTCAAACGCTCGTAAGCTTCGAGATATTTAGCCTGCGATTTCTCAAGAATCTCTTCCGGTAGCGCTGGGGCTGGCGGGGTTTTGTCCCAATCGACCGTTTCGAGATAGTCGCGCACGAACTGTTTGTCGAACGACATCGGCGAGCAACCAACTTCGTAGGTGTCGGCTGGCCAAAAACGGGAGCTGTCTGGCGTGAGGACCTCATCGATCAAGATGATTTCGCCATCTATTTCGCCAAATTCAAATTTTGTGTCGGCAATGATGATGCCTTTGGTGAGTGCAAATTCAGCGGCGTCCTTATATAGGCGAAGGCTGATCTCTTTGAGTTTCTCGGATTTGTCTTCGCCGATGATTTCCTTCATCTGGTCATATGAAATATTTTCGTCGTGCAATCCTTGCTCTGCTTTTGTGGACGGAGTGAAAATCGGTTCGTCGAGCTTGTCTGCCATTTTGTAACCTGGACGAAGTGGCATGCCGCCGATGGTTCCGCTTTTCTGGTATTCTTTCCAGCCAGAACCAATCAGGTACCCGCGAACAATGCACTCGATCATGATCACTTCTGTTTTCTTCACCAGCATCGAACGACCTGCAAGTTGCTCGGGATATTCGTTGAATGGCGCTGGGAAATCCGCAACATCCACAGATATCATGTGGTTTTTCACAACATCTTCGGTGCGCTCGAACCAGAATTTTGAGATCTGCGTGAGAACTTCGCCCTTCTGTGGAATGCCATTAGGCATCACGCAGTCGAAAGCAGAAATACGGTCGCTTGCGACAAAGATCAACTGATCTTCAAGTTCGAAAATTTCACGAACCTTTCCGCTGCGCGAGGTGGTATTTGGAATATCAATTTGTGTTAAAGCCTGACTCATAAACTTCTCCTTATATTAAAAACCGTTTACCGTGCCATATTTAAGCGCGAAATCAAGCTTCTCGATCAACGATTCTTTTCTACCCATGAAAAATAAGGAATTTACGTCCTGCATAATTAATGAGTAGCGCGGAGATCATCGCGGCAATGTACGAATAGGTTGTATCGAGCCCGCAGAATCGGATGAGAGCATCCCCGGAAAATGTTCCGACGAAGAAGGAAACCAGCGAAAGAGCAAAAAACAGCATCATTTCGTGATGCCGCTTATGCTTCCCCGCCTTAAAGACGAATCGGACATTCAAGACATACGCAGCAAGGTTTGAGAACAGGAAGCAAATGACCTTATCGAACCAATAGTTACGCAGTCGCATGGATTCTGAAACGAATTGGACATCAAAACAGAAGAACCTGAGCAACTTCACAAACGGGTCGGTTTCGGTCAGTGCTGGGAATACCAGCCAGGCGAAAAGAAAGAAAACTGCCATATCTACACCTGTGGCGATTCCGCCACAGACCCCATACTTCAGGAATTGAACAATTGGGTTATCTTTTTCTGATAGGAATGCGACAATCTGTTTTTTCATAGCTCTTTTTGAACCTCTCCTTCATCGACAACCACTCAAAAAAGTGAGGCAACTTGATGTCTACTGACCGTATAGAAATGATGGCCGCCGATGGTTGTGATGTAGTTCATTTCCTTAACCCAGTATGGGCGTATATAGATTGCGTGATAGTGCGTTGCGCCGTACGTGTTATCCCATAAAAGCCCTTGCTCCATGATGGTAATGAGCTGAAGCGCTTTCTCGTAGGTTTCTCCATGCTTCTGTGCACGTAGGATGAGCGGACTGTAGTTCGGCTTTGATTTTTTCCATACGCTCGACATGCAGGAGAAAGCGCCAGGCTTGATGGTCTGCCCGACGAGTTGATGAAGATATCCGTCAGCACGCGTCAAAATGACGTTGAGCACCGCTTGCATACCTTCCGCACCATCGCAGGCAGCTTCGAGCACCATGCATGACGCGACGATCTTACGATCATACTCGCTAAGTTGTCCGCCTTGTACGCCGAACGCTGTGGTTGTGATTGCGAGTGCGAAGATGAAAAATTTTAGTCTCACGTTTTTCTCCTGTGTTTCTTTGGTAAATTGAATCCATTTGTAAAACGGCGGCGGACAATACCGAGATCTCGCTGTATGTAAAGCTCTATTTATGAACAAAATAATTCATAAGCGATCACGAAAGGTCGAAAACGATCAAAATGTTGCACTAAAAACGAGGCATTTTTGAGGTGTTCTGGAAGAGGGCAAAATGCCCCGTCTCTATACTAATTAAGAGGCGGGAGCTTCCAACGCCCCAAATTGGGAGTTTACTTCTGCATGGCATCGGTCGGGGTGGCATCATTCAACTTACGAGAAAAACTTCGATCGCAAAAAATAGTTCCAAGCATTGGAACTTTTCAGTAGTATACACGCATGAATATTTTTGAAAAAATCATCAACCGTGAAATTCCCGCAACGATCGTTTATGAGGATGAAGATACGATCGCTTTTATGGATATGGGCCCAATCATTAAAGGTCACACTCTTGTCATTCCAAAAACGTGTTGCAATCTAATTACTGACCCCCCAGATGACGTGGTTTGCAAGCTCATGATTGTTGCGAAACGAATCGCCGCTGCGCAAATGAAAACACTCGAAGCCGATGGAGTGAACATTATGCAAAACAACGGCAAAGCCGCAGGTCAAGAAGTCCCGCACCTTCACATTCATGTGATTCCGCGCTTTAAAAACGATGGCCACCAATGGAACTGGGCTGCAAAAAGCTATGACTCATCCACAGAGATGGAAGCATTCGCCGAAAAAATCAGAGAAGGACTGATTACATGAAAAAACCAACAATCGAAGAACTTCTTGATGGAATCATCTCTAGGGATCCACGCTACACAAACGATGCGTATGGCTTTGTGCGAGCCGGACTCGACTTCACTGTTCGCAGTCTCGAAAACCAGAGACACGTCAGCGGACAAGAGTTGCTCAAGGGCATACGTGAATTCACCTTAAAAGAATTTGGTCCCATGGCAAAAACCGTATTAAACGGGTGGGGAATCATGTGTACCGAGGATATCGGCGAGATCGTCTTTAATATGGTCGAAACCGGACTGCTTGGGAAAACAGACGAAGATAATCGTGCCGATTTTGCTAATGGGTACGATTTTGACAAAGCTTTTCGTGACCCATTTCGTCCGAATCATCCGCAATCAAAAGAGTTGCCGTAAAAATCCTGCTGAATACCGAACGGGTTTTTCCAAGGTTTGGAAGAACCCGTGTCCTTTTTTCCAAACCCTGGAAACGACGGTGCTTAAAAAGAGGCGTCAGGCAGTGGATAGGTCTTGAGCGCTTGTCGGGCTTTTTTCTGAATGAATTCCGCAATGCCCGGCTCAATTCCCACTTGCTGGGCCAGAACGGCGGGTGGCGGAAACTCCGCTCCGCCAGTCAGTGCCGCGTAGAACGTGCAGGCGACGGCGTAGCCGCCGTACATTCCCATGTGGACGGTGTCGGCGTTGTGCCAAGCCAGCTCGGGTCGCTCGGCGTAACAGAGCCGCAAGGTTTCACACACGGGAATGATGGGCGCGCCGATTTTTTGGCCTAACTCAGGCAGCCGTTGCATGAGCTCTTGGCGCTCCTCATCGGTTGTTTTCAGCTGTCCGGGTTGGGCGTAGAGAATCGGTTTTGCGCCAGCTTCTCTTATGACGGTGTTGAATTTCAGGGCGTATTCGGTCAGTTGCTCCGGATCGTTCAGCTGTTGCTTGGAGCCTTCCTAAACCAGAAAAGATGCGTTTTAGATGTTGGCAGAGTCACCCTGAACTCTCCCGCCAAACCAGTGAAACTCTTGAATCACATGTCACGCATCTGCTCACGATCGTGAGTAGATGCGTGACATTGCGGATTCTATTTTAACCGCTCATATCGCTGAAAGGAGTTTCGTTTAAGTCCTTTCTTCCGTGGGACGACCACGCTAAGACGTGGTAAACATCCGTGGTAATAAATCTTCCAACGCTTGGATGTTTTACTTTAAACGGATTGTTCAACTTGCGAGATAATACCGAAAAAGAGGCGTTTTAGATGAGGGCTGAGTCACCGCGAACTTTCCACCAAACCAGTGAAACACTCGAATCATATGTCACGTATCTACTCACGATCGTGAGTAGATGCGTGACCTGGTGAGTTCTATTTAACCGCTCATATCGGCTGAAAGGAGTTTAGTTTAAGTCCTTTCCTCCGTGGGACGGCCACGCTAAAATGCCTGCTGAATGTGTTTCCGGAGATCTTTCCCACGGATCCAGATGGCGGCTCTGAGCCAAATCCGTGGGACGTTTTACTATCCGTGGGAACCTTTCTTCTCCGGCTCCATTCGTGTAGATTAGTGGATGAACCGTTCCTGCATCACTATTTTTGAATACAAAATTTATGTGTCGCTTCGCTTGCGCGTGATCTGTGCATGGAATTGATGCAGAAGAATTTTCACAACCGCTACGCTAGAGGAACAGCCGAGTGGAGAGGAGATGAGTATCGAATATCGAACAAGGAATTTCGAATGTCGAAGGGAGATGAGTTTTAGATGCCCGAGTTCCAATGGTTGGAGATTCTATATCGGATTTGTTCGATGTCTTTTTCGATCTGCTCAATGAGTGCTTCGCGGGTTGGAAATGGGATCACTTCTCGGATTTTTTGAAGGAGGGAGATTTCTAGGGTCTGCCCGTATAGATCGCCGTCGTAGTCGAGTAGGTGCGATTCGATGGTGTGTTCTTTGTCGCCGAATGTTTCGCGTACACCAATGAAGATGGCTGATGCTTGTTCTTTTTTTTCTGCCGTTTGGATTCTCGTCCATCCGGCGTAGATTCCAGGGGCGGGGAGAAGTTCGTTTTCTGAGTCGATGTTTGCTGTGGGGAATCCGAGAGTGCGTCCAATCTGTTTTCCTTTGATCACGCGACCCGTGATTGTGAATGGACGCCCTAGCCATTTTGCTGCTAGTGGGAGGTTTCCTTCTGTTATTGCCTGCCGAATGTTGGTGCTGGATATTTTTTCCCCGTTGTGGAGCAATGGCGTGACGGCGGTGGCGGTGATGCCGTGTGCAGCGCATAGGTTTTCCAAGGTTTGGAAGGTTCCGGCAGCGCGATAGCCGAATGACCAGTCTATGCCGCATACGATGCCGGTGAGGGTCGGTATTTTTTTCCAAAGGTTGGAAAGGAATGCGGTTGGGTCGGTGTGTGCGTAGGTTTTGTCGAATGGGATTTCTAGGACTCCGTGTACGCCGAGTGCTTTGAGGTTTTGTAATTGGCTCGGTTCTGTGCTTATGAGCGCGGGTGCTTTTTTGGGTACGAGGATTTTTGCCGGATGCGGTTTGAAGGTGAAGACCCATGCTTCTCCATCGAGCTGGGTCGCTTGTTCTACGGCGGTTGTAATGACTTTTTGATGCCCGAGGTGAACTCCGTCGAAGCATCCCATCGCAAGAATGATGGGTGGGTCGTTTTTGGGAAGTTCCGAGATGTTTCTGACGGGTATCATGCTGGTTTTGATATCTCAGTGGCTCGGAGGCGCAGAGGTTTTTGAGCGTTTCTTCGTTGGTTGGGTTTGTTCGTTACGGCGTGCCAGGAGCTCCGCCGTAACGGGTTTTGTTCTGAGTGGATTTTCTATTTCTTTTTCAGGATGACTACGCCGAGTGGTGGGAGGTCGAGCTGGATGGAGCATTCTTTGCCGTGCCATGGGAGATGGTGCGCATCGTAGGTGTCGCCTTCCCGAGGTCCTGCGGAGGAGCCTCCGTAGATTTCAGAATCGCTGTTGAGAACAATGTCCCATTTCTCGAAGGGAAGACCAATGCGGTAGCCTTCGCGGACGGCGGGTGTGAGGTTGAGCACCACGGCTATGACTTCTTCGTTATTTTCTCCTTTGCGTAGGTAGGAGACGACGGAGCTCTCGGAGTCGTGGAAGTCGATCCAGTCGAAACCTTCCCAAGAGGATTCGATCCCGTATAGCGCTGGTTCTGAGGTGTAGAGGTTGTTTAGTTTTTTGACGAGGGTTTGTAGGTTGCGGTGTGGATCGTATTCGAGCAGATTCCAGTCGAGGCTGTTTTCGGCGTCCCACTCTTTCCATTGGCCAATTTCGCATCCCATGAATAGAAGTTTTTTGCCGGGATGTGTGAACATGTAGCTGTAGAGGAGGCGAAGGTTTGCGAATTTTTGCCAAGCATCGCCGGGCATTTTGTCGAGCATGGAGGCTTTGCCGTGAACGACTTCGTCGTGCGAGAATGGAAGGATGAAGTTTTCGGTAAAGGCGTAGATCATTGAGAATGTGAGGTCGCCTTGATGGTATTTGCGGTGGATTGGGTCTTTGCTGAAGTAGTCGAGACTGTCGTTCATCCAGCCCATGTTCCATTTAAAGTCGAACCCGAGACCGCCTTGGTCGAGCGGATGGGAGACTTGTGGGAATGCAGTGGATTCTTCGGCGAAGGTGAGGAAGCCTGGGTATTCTGTATGGACGAGGCTGTTGAAGTGTTTGAGGAATTCAATGGCTTCGAGGTTTTCGCGCCCGCCGTATTTGTTTGGAACCCATTGACCTTCTTCTCGTGAGTAGTCGAGATAGAGCATGGAGGCGACGGCATCGACGCGTAGACCATCGAGGTGATATTCCTCGGCCCAGAAGACAGCGCTTGAAAGAAGGAATCCGCTGACTTCGTTTCTTCCATAGTTTGGAATTAGTGTTCCCCAGTCCATGTGTTCGCCTTGGCGCGGGTCGGAGTGTTCGTAGAGGTTTGTGCCGTCAAAGTATCCAAGCCCGTGTGCGTCTTTTGGGAAGTGGGCAGGAACCCAGTCGAGAATAACGCCTAGACCTGCTTGATGGCAGCGGTCGACGAAGAAGCGGAAGTCATCTGGCGAGCCGAAACGTGAGGTTGGTGCGTAGTAGCCTGTGGCCTGATAGCCCCAGGAGCCGTCGAACGGATGTTCGGTGATTGGGAGGAGTTCGATATGCGTGTGACCCATTTCTTTTACATATGCAACGAGGTCGTCGGCCATTTCGCGATAGGTGAGCCAGCGGTTACCTTCTTCTGGGATTCGTTTCCACGAGCCGGGGTGTAGTTCGTATACGCTGACGGGGCTTTTCTGCCAGTTGGTTGTTTCGCGTTTTTTGATCCAGTCGGCATCGTTCCATTCGTAGTTGCCGAGGTCGCAAACCACGGATGCGGTATCTGGGCGGAGCTGGGTTTCGAATGCATATGGATCTGCCTTCTGCGCCCAGAATCCGTTTTCGCCTTTGATCTCAAACTTATACTGGTCGCCGATCTTCGCGCCAGGAACAAATCGTTCCCAGATTCCGGAGTCTTTGATGCGTTCCATTCCGTGAACCCATGCTTCCCAGTTGTTGAACGAGCCGATCACGCTGATGCTCTGCGCGTTCGGTGCCCAAACGGAGAAGTATACGCCTTCTTCGCCGTTTTCTTCTAGCGGATGAGCTCCGAGTTTTTCGTATGCACGGTAGTGGGTTCCCTGTCCTTGAAGGAAGAGATCGAAGTCTGTCAGTTGGGGTCTGTTTTTCATAGTTTTAATTCTTTTTCTAGATGAGTATCAATGCCGATTCGACCGTTTAGTGGAACTGGCGCAACGAGCAGGGGCTTGTGCTTTTCTTAGACTACATGAAGTGCATCGTTATGTTCCAGACGTGTTTCACTTTTTTCACGATTTAAATGAGGTCTGCCGTGTTTTCCGCTCCTTGGGTTTTGTCAAAAAGCTCATAGACGAGAACGCTTAAACCGAAAATTGCGGCGGTTTCTGTTCGCAGGATTTGTGAACCAAATGTGACGGGGATCGCTCCGACATGAATGGCGGTTTTCACCTCTTCTTCTGTGAAATCGCCCTCTGGACCGATCAGCAATGCGACGCGAGGGGCTGGCGACATGCCGGCTTCTGTGAGGGAACGAAGTGCTTTCTTGAATGGTTTTGCGTTCGACTGCAGGGAGCCTATAAATAGCGCATCATACGTTCCAATGCTTGAAAGAATTGCGCTGATTTTTTCCAAGGGTTGGAAAACGGGGAGCCAAGCGGTTCCGCATTGTTGCGATGCATTGCGGATGATCGCCTCTCCTCTGCCGATCATTTTTTCAATTTTACCCGTTGGAAGGCTGGTGTTTTGCGTGACGATTGGCTGAATGGTTCGTACGCCTAGTTCCGTGGCTTTCTGAAGGATCATGTCAAAGCGGTCGGGTTTGCATACGGCTTGAATGAGGGTGATTTCAACCGGATGCGGCTCGATGGTTTCGCGTTTTGTTATGCGAACGGTGACTTCTTTTTTCGATACTGAGTCAACGATGCCATCGGCGCGGGTTCCCTCGCCGTCGAACAGCGTCATCTCTTGTCCGGCTTCGACGCGAAGGACGCGAGCGAGGTGATGAGACTCCTGCGCAGAAAGGCCGACGGGGTCGGTCTTCAGCGCGGCTGGGGTCACAAAGCTGTTAATTCTCATCATGCGGCATGGTTGAAGTCTATTTTTCCAACGCTTTTTTGTGGGCGTAGAAGGTTGCCGCGGCTTTGCGCATTTTCTGGGTCAGTGGAAAATGTTTGTCGGTGAGAATTTTTGCGGCTTCTTGGAGTTTTTTCTTCTCTTTGCCACTGAGCCCTTGAGGGACTTCGATTTGTACGACGATATGCTGGTCGCCGGTTCCGTAGCGCGGGCCAGTGACGCCTTTGCCGCGTATGCGAAAGATTTTTCCGCTTTCGGTTCCTGCAGGGATTTTTAGTTCGGCATTGCCGTGGATGGTTGGAACCTGAACGCCGCCGCCGAGCATGGCGGTTTGGAATGGAACGGGTACTTCGCAGACGATGTCGAGGTCGTTGCGTTTGAAGAATTCGTGTTCGCGAACGTGGAGAACGATGTAGAGGTCGCCGGCTGGACCGCCGCGTCGTCCGCCTTCACCGCGTCCTGAAACGCGCAGGCGCGAGCCGGTTTCTACGCCGGACGGGATTTTCACGTCGATGGTGCGTTTGTTGCGTAGCAGGCCTTTGCCCTGGCATTTGGAGCAGGGTTTTTCGATGACTTCTCCGGCGCCTCGGCAGGTCGGGCAGGTTTGGCGATATTGAACAAAGCCGCCGCCGCTAACGACTTGGCCGGCGCCGCCGCAGTCGCGACAGTTTTTTTTGCCGGAGCCGGATTCGGCGCCAGTTCCTTTGCAGGAGTCGCAGGTTTCGTTGATGTTGATTCTGATTTCGCGTTTGGAGCCGAGGACGGCTTCTTCGAAGTCGATATCGAGGTCGAAGCGAAGATCTGCGCCCTGCTGGGGTGCATTGGGGTTGCGCGAGCGTCCGCCGCCTTGGAAGAAGTTGTCGAAGATTCCGCCACCACCACCGCCGCCGCCACCCGATGCGCCCATAAAGGTGCGAAGGGCTTCTTCGAGGTCGATGCCGCCGCCAAATCCGCCGCCGAAACCACCGCCCCCGCCGCCGCGACCCGCACTGAATGCTGCGTGTCCAAATTGGTCGTATTGCTGGCGTTTTGTGGTGTCGCTGAGTATCTCGTAGGCTTCGGATACTTCTTTGAAGTGCTCCTCTGCGGCTTTGTCGCCGGGGTTTTTGTCGGGGTGATATTTGACTGCCATTTTGCGATAGGCTTTTTTGATTTCATCCGCTGACGCGCCTTTAGCGAGTCCGAGCAGTTCGTAGTAGTCTTTTTTTGATGTTGCCATAATAGAGGGGGTGTTGAGAGATTGGGGTGGTGGTGAGATATGAGAGTGGTGTGGAGCGGAATAGATCTGAGAATCTGGATCCTGTTTTTCAGGGCGCCGTCAGTCCTCTCTTCCGTCAGACCTTTCGTTCATCAGTCCTTGATTCCATTCGTGTCTAGTGGACCTGACGAAACGACGACTTGAGCGGCACGGAGGAGTTTTTCGCCGAGCATGTAGCCTTTTCGACATTCTTCGACGATGGTTTCGGCGGGTTTATCGGAGGGCATGTTGGTGAGCGCTTCGTGGTGGTGAGGATCGAAGGTTTGATCGATCGTTTCAATCGGTGTGACGTTGGATTTTTTTAGTACGTCGAGGAGTTGGTCGTATACGAGCTTGAACCCTTCGATAACGGATGGGTCGGCCTTGTGTTCTGCGGCGCTTTTGAGCCCCATTTCGTAGTGGTCTAGCACGGGGAGAAGTTCGAGAAATAGGTCTTCGTTTGCGCGGACAATCCATTCGGCGCGTTCGCGTATTTGTCGTTTGCGGTAGTTGTCGAAGTCGGCCTTCATGCGCATGAGTTGATGCTGAATGGGCTCTTCTGCCTCTTTTTCCACAAGGACGGGTTCGATCACGTCTTCGATGCGTTCCGTTTCCTCGGTCTCTACGTCTTCGGCTGCTTCTACGTCTTCTTTGGGTTTTTCTTTTTTCATGTCTGTCATTTTTTAATCCTTCCAAGGTTTGGAAAACTACTCGATTGAATCGGTTAGTCAATCCATTGAGAAGTGAAAGTTTCTGTTGAGAGTTGGTGGTTAGCTGATTTTGAGGGCAAGCAACGTCATATCGTCGTATTGTTGTTGGGCGCCGACATATAGGGCGAGGTTGGTTTTGACCGCTTTCATGAGTGCCTCTGGGCTTTCGGGTGATTCGGTTTTTATCAGATGAAGTAGGTTGTCGATCCCCCATTCGTCCCCAACATCGTTGAGCGCCTCGGTGATGCCGTCGGTGTATACGATGATGCCGTCGCCGGGTTTGAGCTGTATAGAGATGTCGGCGATTGCTGCGTCGAAGATCTCTGAATCTGCGAGCCCAATAGCGATGCCTGGGGCGTCGAGAGGTTCAGCAACGCGGGATCCGTCGCAGTTGCGGCAGAGTAGCGGGCGTTCATGACCGGCGCGTGCGAAGGTGAATTCGCGGGTTTGGGTGTTGAGTACAGCATAGAACATGGTGATGAACATGTCCTCGGCAAGGTTGTCGCTGAGAACGCGGTTGAGCTCAGAGAGCATTCGTGCTGGGCTTTTTTCTTGCGGGGCTCGGGTTCGCAGTACGCCCTGGCAAACCGCCATCATCATGGCGCCGCCGATGCCCTTGCCGGAGACATCAGCAATGGCGATGCCGAGGTGTTTCTCGTCGATTTCAATGAAGTCGTAGTAGTCACCGCCGATATCGAATGCGGGGATGTTGTAAGCGGCAAGCTGGACCCGTTCGGAGTGCGGCAGGGTTTGCGGAAGAAGAGAGGTTTGGATTTGGCGTGCGGCACGCATGTCGCGGTCGATCTGTTTTTTCTGTTCCAGTGCGGCTCGGAGTCCGGCGTAGTGAATCGGGACGGAGGCTTGGTCCGCCATTGCCTGCAGAAGGCTGAGGTCGCTGGGCGTAAAAGATGTTTCGTCGGTGCGGTTTGCCAGCGCCAACACGCCAAGCACTTCGTTCCCAAAGCGCATGGGAATAACCACGAGAGAATGGATCTTGAGGAAGGAATCGGTATAGCTAGGAACTCGTGCATCCATTTCGGCATCTTCAATGATGATGCCATTGCCGATGGTTGCCGCAGAGCCAACGATTCCTTCTCCAGGGGCGACGGGCCGGTTTTTGACAATGGTTTTAAGGAGTTGTGATTGGGTGAGAAGTTTCTGGGTATCCACGCTTTCCGAATCGTACAATGGCGGGAAGATCCCAGAAATGGCACGCGCAAAGAGTTGGGTGCGGTCTGAGTTGAACAGATAAAGCGCTCCCGTTGCGGCTTTCCCCGTTTTTGTTGCAAAAAAGAGAATCCGCTTGAGAAGCGAAGTCATGTCGACCTCATCAGCATCCGCGAAAAGTTCGCCAATATGATGAATGAAATCGAAGATGATTTCCCGTTCCTTCCGAAGAGCTCGATTTCGAACGCGCAACTTCTTGCGCTCCTTAAAGGAGAGAAGAAGAGAAATAACGAGCGCTATTTCTAAGAAAAGAGCCGTTAATGCGCCGAGCCAGTGTAGCAATTGTTCAGCCATAAGCGCGGTTTAGTTGAATCTGGCAACATCTTCTTTCAGAAGATCGATCACCTGTTTAAACTTTGGGAGATTCTCATCACTGATTTGAACGAGATCCTCGTGCGCCTGAAGAGCTTGTTCAGCCATCTCTTTTTGTGATAATGGATCGACAGGCATCGCATTCGTTTTTTGTGCGTTCAATTGATGCCCATGAGTATCACTATAGAAGGAGAGTACCTGATCGACCCCAAGGGTTTTCAGGAGCTGGGTATTTTTTTCTGAGAGATTGATTAGTTCAAGCGATTGATTATTTTTTTTGAGTCGACCCGCGAGGCCCGCAATTGATCCCATAAAAGTACTATCCATTCCGATGCATTCTTCGAGGTCGATCACGACCATAGATATGGGTTGTTGGGCGACCACCTTAGCAACAAATTGCTTAAGCGGTGCGGCGATTTTAAATGAACCCCGTCCATTGATCCGAATAAAAACAGTACCGTCTTTAATCGCCGCCTGAAGATCATCATTGCATTGTTCTGTTTCGAGCATACAAACTCCTACGCTAGTTATATTTTTTCGAATTTCGACAGAAGTTTAGTCTTTGACCACGGTTAGTGCAAATGCTAACAACGAAAATCAACACACGTGGAGGGTCGCTAACGAGAAAAAGGAGGTTTTTTTAGGTTTTTGTTTATTGCAGATCGTCGGATCGATCCGACGGGATGCGGTAGCGTTCCAGTATAGCGGGCATGGCATTTAGCGCATTCTTCTTGTTTAGAACCAGCTCGCGACCGTATTGATCGGAAAATACAATGTAGTCAGAGTTATCGGTCGCATTGATTTGCCTGACCATTCCCTTGAGATTTCGAATTTTCTTTCCATTCACAAAATCGATCGCCCAGCTTGAGTAGCCGTGATATCCTTTGTTTACGTCGTCGGCAAGAACTCGTATTAGCACCACAACTTCTTCATCCTCAAAAATAGCGTCGCGGTTCTGGTAGTAATGAATCAGCTTTTTGGGTGCCGATTTGTACCATGTTTTTCCCCAGGCATGGAGGTAGTTTTTTGTGAGGGGACAAAAAACCGCGCCGCCAAAAATGTAGTACGTGGGGCGAACGCCGTATCGTTCTGTCGGAACCAGTAGCTGATCTTCGGTTGCCTTGGAAAACTGTACGTTCACGACCATTTCCTTTTCGTCGCGGAAAATCTTCAGCGATAGACTTTCCCCAATCTGCCGTCGTTCGGAGAGATACGAAAATCGTGTGCGTTCATCCTTGCGAAACTCGATCGTGCGATCGTCCGCCACCAAGTAGCCGTCCACCTCAAGAATGATGTCACCTCGCTCTAAAATGCCTTCGACGGGCGACCCCACCGAAATGTATGAGACTAAAATGCCGGTAGATTCTTCCGGTAACCCGTATTTACGTTTGGCGTCCGGGTTTTCCATTGAGCCTGTGCGAATTCCAAAGCTAGGTATGCCGTCATACCGCCCATCCTCGACATCCGTCAGAAAGTGTTGCACCGCAGGGGCGGGAACCATGTACCCAATATTGTCGGCCGATGATAAGTGCTGCATAACAACACCAACGATTTTTCCATCCATCATCACAGGTCCGCCGCTGTTGCCGGGGTTGATCGCTGCATCAATCTGACCTGCCAAAAGCGAAAAAGAACTGTGGGCATAATTTCGATGCTCGATGCGAGATATAACCCCTTTCGTTGTACTGAGCATATCTCCGCCGGTTGGGAACCCGAGTACTGTCACCTCAGATTGCGTTTCGGGAAGACCGTCGAGTTCCAGCGGTGAGATGTCGTCAAAAAAGGAGTCATCATCCACAGAAAGCAGTGCCAGGTCCGAGGTGTGCGAAATAAACAAAACGCGTGCGCGATATTTTTTGGAATCCCCGTAACGGCGAACCTGAATAAATGTTTCGTCACCCACGATGTGTGCGTTCGTTAAAATTCGTTTTTCGCCAATAATGCACCCAGACCCCGTGCGAGTGGACGGTCCGCCGATGTTCCACGGCGTGTAATAGGCTGGCAGCGCGTATGTGGTGTAGACCTTCACAATTGCCTGTCGAGCATCCTGAGCGGATTTCTCCGCAAATCCCTGTGCACAAAACAATGCCAATAAACCAACAATGAATCCTATTTTCATTTCCATGTTCCTTTAGTTTTCTTGCTTTAAGCCCGACCTCGGAAGTGGAAGCGGCATCGTTCAGCTTGCGAGACAAAAACCAAGAGTAGCGGTTTTGTATGATGGCTGATCCGTAGGACGGTATTGCAATCCGTTGGAAACGAAAAGAAAAAGTGGCGGAGAAGGGGGGATTCGAACCCCCGGTACCCTTTATAGGGGTACGGCGGTTTAGCAAACCACTGCTTTAAGCCACTCAGCCACCTCTCCACGGGAAACAAGGTTGTATGATATCCAGTCCGGAATGACAAGCGGTAATTTTGAGAATTTGTGTTTGGGTGCTTCGTTCATTGCCAAAATGGTGTTATTTGCCTGAAAAGATCGTCTTTATCCAGCTCTTAGAATTTCACACGTTCCGCGATGTAGTTCTCTAATTCGCTGATGGACATGCGGGTTTGTTCCATGGTGTCGCGGTCGCGGACGGTGACGGTGGAGTCTTCTAGTGTGTCGAAGTCGATGGTGACGCCGAGGGGGGTTCCGATTTCGTCTTGACGACGGTAGCGGCGTCCGATGGCTCCGGTCTGGTCGTAGAAGCATGTCCAGCGTTCGTTGAGCTTCTCGAATACTTCGCGGGCTTTGGCGACGAGTTCGGGCTTGTTTTTCAATAGCGGGAATACGGCGACTTTGTATGGCGCGATGCATGGGGCGAAGCGAAGGACGGTGCGGGCTTCGTAGCCTTCGGGCGCTTGTTTGGCTTTCGGGTCGGCTGTGAGGATTTTGCCGTCGTTGTCTTTGCCTTTGGGTATCCACTCGACACGGTAGGCTTCGCAGAGTAGAGCGAGAGCAATGCGGTCAACGCCGGCGGAGGGTTCGATGACGTGTGGGAGGTAGCGCTCTTTGGTTTCTTCGTCGAAGTATTCTAGCCCTTTTCCTGCGGTTTCTTGATGCTGCGTGAGGTCGAAGTTGCCGCGTGCTGCGATTCCTTCTAGTTCTTGGGTGCCAAAGGGGAAGTCGTATAAAATATCGGTGCAGGCGCTGGCGTAGTGGGCGAGGGCGTCGCCTTCGTGGATGTCGCGGTGCATGCGACCCTCGGGGAGTCCGACGCGGCTGTACCAGTTAAGGCGTTCGGAGACCCAGTATTCGTGCCATTCGGCGTCGGTGCCTGGTTTGATGAAGAATTCAAGTTCCATTTGTTCAAATTCGCGCGAGCGGAAGGTGTAGTTTCGTGGATTGATTTCGTTGCGGAAGGCTTTGCCGATCTGCGCGATTCCGAATGGAACCTTTTGGCGTGCGGTGGCGTTGACGTTGCCGAATTGGGCGAAGATGCCTTGCGCGGTTTCTGGGCGGAGGTAGGCGACGTTGGAGCTTTCTTCGACGGGTCCAACGAAGGTTTTGAACATGAGGTTGAAGGCGCGTGGTTCGGTGAGTGTTCCGGCTTCCTTGGTGTTGGGAGCGACGAGGCGGTCGTAGTTTTCGAGCGGAATATCGAGGAGCGGGACTGATTCGTAGTCGGCGGGATCAGTTTTGTTGAATCGGCGGGCTTTTTTTGCTGGGGGTTCCTCGTCCTCTGGATAGGCGAACATAAGGGTTTCGTCGCTTTTATGTTTGAAGACAAGGATCTGGTCGGCTCTGTAGCGGGCTTTGGTTTCGCGGCAGTCAACCATTGGGTCTTTGAAGTTTCCGATGTGACCGGATGCTTCCCAAACGCGCGGGTGCATGATGATTGAGCTGTCGAGCCCGACGACGTTTTCTCGCGTTTGTACGACAGATTTCCACCAGCTTTCTTTGATGTTGCGCTTTAGTTCGACACCAAGCGGACCGTAGTCCCAGAAACCATTGATTCCTCCGTAGATTTCCGAGGTTTGGAAAATGAAGCCGCGACGTTTGCATAGCGATGCGAGAGAGTCCATTGATACATGATAATCGTTTGGTGTCATAAATTGTATTTCCTTTTGTGTCGGTTTTTTTTAGTATCCACTCCGCATAAAGCTCGAGAATTGGAGGGCGTTGAGAATGCCCCAATGCAACTAGAGTTGAAAGAATAAAATGAATACGGGAAACAATCCTACATGAAAGAAAAACGACAGCATAAACGATTCGACCTTTTTTCAACGCTTGCCGTGATCGGTGTGCTTGTGGTTCTCGTTCTCGAATGCCTCTTTGTTTTCGAGGTCTACAATCTGGATTTTGTGTCGCTCAACCGGTTTTTTCCCTCCTCTACGCCGGAGCACGCTCCCGTTTCGGAGCCGTTTGATGGATCTGCGCCTGTCGGCTAAGGAGAAATTCGACGGCGCGGCTTTCCTTTTCCTGTTTTACTGATAGGTTGTGCCCGTGTCGTATCGAATTTGGCGGCTAACTAAACAAGTAGAAAGGGATTAATGATGGAAATACATAAACAGGCGAACCCCCTGAATGAGGTTCTAGGAATGATTGGTAACGGACGAATCCTGGTCGTCGTTGCTTTTTTAGCGCTAGCGGCGTTCTTTTTTAGCGCGATTAGCTTTGGGCAGGTTTCGGGGGAGCAGATCGGCATTATGCTGGATCGCTTTTCTGGGGAGATCACGGTGATCGAGCAGTCTGGTACGAAAATTTATAATGGCATTCGCTACAGTTTTTCCACGCTGGATAAAACTCTCCAAACCTTGGAAATGACGGAGACGGCGGGACGTGGCGATCGTAGCGGTAAGGATGATCTGAAAATTAAAACGGTCGATGGAAGCGATGTTTTTGTCGATTTGAAAGTCCAATACCGGATCGTTGCCGCAGATGCGGATACGGTCGTGATGACCTCCGGGCTTGGCGAGGAATACAAGAAAAAGTGGGCGCGTGATTATTCGCGGGCCATTGTCCGAAACTATCTCGGCGAATTGACGACCGAGGAGTTCTACGATTCCTCGAAACGCGCCGCAAAACTGATTCTCGCTCAGAACGAGATCAAGGAACGGTTGACACCATACGGTTTGAGTGTGGATAGCATTGTGATTCCGCAGCGTCCGCATTTCTATGCGGAATATGAGGCGATGATTAAGCGCAAGAAGCTGGCGGATCAGGCGGTTCTCGAAGAACAGTCGAAGGCGCTCGCCGCGAAACAGCGTCAGGTGACGATGATTGTGCAGGAGACGAACCGCAAGAACGTTGCGGTCGAACAGTACGAAGGACTGATGAGCCAGTTGGTGATCAAATCGAAGGCGGAGTCGGATCGCGTTCGCAAATCGGCGGATGCGTATTACGAGCAGAAAACCATAGCCGCCGCAGCGAAGCTCTACGAACAAGAAAAATCCGCCGAAGGAATTGTTGCACGCACTACCGCCGAGGCGGAAGGGATCGCCGCGCTCAACACCGCGCTTTCCGCGCCTGGCGGGCGCAATATGGTGAAGCTAGAATATGCTCGGAAACTGAAAGACATTCAGATCTCCGGTCAACCATTCACCACCGATGGACACACCGATCGTTTCGAGCACCTTAGCGGTGCGGCTTCTAAAGGCAAATAATTGCAGAAAGACAACTCATGAAAATCATTAATTATATTTCAGTTCTTGTAATTGCCCTCGTCGTAGGCGGCTGGGTGGTTCTCAAATCTCTCACAGTGGATATCCCCGTCGGAAAAGTCGGCGTACGCATTCAGCAGTACGGCATCTTCGGCAAGCAGGGGATGGTCAAAAAAGATTACAAAGCGGGCTGGCACCGCGATCTCGGACCCATCGACAAATGGGAGCTTTTCGACAGCACCATCCAAACCTTGGAAATGACGCGCGACACGCGGCACGGCTCCAGTCGCAGTGTTGATGACGTCAAAGTACAGTCCGCCGACGGCTATGCCATATCGCTCGACGTCACCATCAAATACAAAATCACCGACGGCGAAGCCTATAAGCTCTACCAGAAACTGGGCGCCGGATCAAAATATCGAGTGATCGTCCGCAACGAAGCGCAAAAAGCCTGCATGGCGGCATTCGGTCGGATGAAAACCGAACAGTTCTACAATCCTGAACATCGCCGCATTGCCGCAACCGAAGTACACGAAGCGCTGGTGCAATCCCTCTCTGGAAACGCCATCACCGTCCTCGATGTATTGATTCGATCGGTTCAGTTCGACCCAGAATACGAGAACAAAATCCGCCGCAAAAAACTGGCGGATCAGGAAGTGGAACTGAACAAATCCATGTCCGCCGCTGAAACAGAAAGCGGAAAAACGCAAGTCATCGAAGCGGAAACCAAAAAACTCGTTGAAATTGTGATCAAAGAAAAAGACGCTGCATTGGTTCGCATGAAAGCGCAAACCGACTTAGAGATCGTCAGCATACGCGCCAACTACGAAAAATATGAGACCGAAAAACACGCTGACGCCGACTTGATCGCCGCGCAAAAAGGAGCCGAAGGGCTGTTGAAAGTGAAACGTGCGGAAGCCTCCGGGGAAAAACTCCGCAACGAAGCCATGCAAGGTTCTGGTGGCGATATTCTCGTTGCGCTCGAAGCGGCAAAAAACCTCAACATCTCCACACTTGCGGTTTCATCACTGGATGTAGATTTCCTAGACTTGGAAGAAATGATCAAAAAACTCGGAGCGAAATAGAAAAAACATCTGAAACAACAAAGGTTTTGGATCATACATCCTTCGTACAGATTCGAAAGCCCGCTCAATACGAGCGGGCTTTTTGTTTGCCACGGATGGTAAAACGCCCCACGGATCCAGATGGCGGCTCTGACTCAAATCCGTGGGACGTTTTACTATCCGCGGGAACCTTTCTTCTCCGGCTCCATTCGTGTAGATTGGTGAATGAACGGTTCCAGCCCCAATTCACCCAAAGAACGAGGCTGGAAGCGCTCGTCTACGTTTCATGAAAAAGCTTCTATTTTCCAAGGGTTGGAACTCTTTTCGTTCTTTCCTCCATGTAAAAATCATCGGTTGAAACAGGCTTGATTTTGTGCCGTTCATCCGTGGGACATCCACGCTAAGGCGTGGTAAACATCCGTGGTAATAAATCTCCCGATGTTTGGCCGTTTTTACTTAAAGTGGCGTCATTCAACTTGCGAGACAAAACCCGAATATTGGCGTTTTGTATGAGAGGTGGAGGGAAGATCAGCCGACGGGATTGCCTTGTTTTAGGAACCTTCTGAACTCGATCGAAATCCGATCGTCAGAAGCGACTCGATCCCAGAAGTCACGAGCCATTGTTTTTACGCCATCGAGCGCCTCCGTTATAAGATCCAATCCGTTTGTAGAATCGATATCAGGAGGGATAAAACGATGGGGGCAAACATCTCCAGCTTTTGGAGCAAACCCCATTGAGCACATGTCGTATACAGGCAGAATTCTGAACATACCGCTGTCGATCGATAAGCTTAAGTTGCCTAGGTGCATGTCGGTATTGTTTATGAGTAAGCCGAAAGCCCATAGGATCATCGCATCATAACAATGCTCGCGACTAACTAGGTCAAGCTGCCAGAGTTTGTACATTATTCGATGCCATCCAGCTCCCTCGCCGGTAAACTCGGCATCAATGTATTGAAGCGAGATCATGGGCATGCGTCCATATTCTCCAGATCGATCAAACCGCCGTGACTCCAGAAACAATCGATCCCCTTTCTCAATCAGTCGGGTCTCTGCTGCCGGAACGTTTTTGGCAAGTAGTGCTTCGGTGGCATGAAACTCTGTAATCAAAATATCACGCCATCTTCTGGCTATAGGTTCATCGCCTTTGGGTGAAAACTTGACAATAACATGCGCTGAGCGATCACCGCAAAAGGCTGTAAATTTCGGCTGTTCTCCCCCGGCGGATGATCCCGGAATAATTCCATTCATGACATCTTCAGCGAGTTGCGTGTAATCATCGGTTGTTACGGCGATTGGTTTCCGTCTGACTCGTAAGAGAGCTGGTTCTCCGAACTTAAAGTTTCCAGGGAGATCATCTCCGTTTGACACCAAGTAGCGCCCAATATGCTCTTCTGTCCAGTTCCTCGGATCACGAGGAAAAGCATCGGATTGCGACGCCAGCTTTTCAGCAATTTGCCGTCCAAGAAAGCCTTGCGGCGCAAGATCGAATAAAAAGTAGGGTAAGCTGCCATAAAGCCCGTTCTTGCATTCTCCCAGGAGGACGCTGGGCATACTAGGCAACGACTCGACAAAATACCCTCCGTGGACCAGCGGTCGTATGTGTGCAACTGTCGTATTATTTCCATGCGCATCAACCATGTACACCGGAAGTTTGTCATCGCCGCCAAACGCATTTCGTGTGATCGCATATTTAGGTGAGCGCCCTTCTTTGAATTGGATAATGTTCGCACTCATTAGCCTGAGTTGACGAGATACCGCTGTTTGGGTTAGCTTTGTTGCTGCCTGTATTTCTTTGGATGTTGCGGGCCCGCGCGTTAAATATTCTTGAATAGATACAGGCATGTCAAAACTCCTCTGCTTCATATTGTGACTAGAAAAACAGCACCATGATACATCACCGTTCCCTTTAAACAAGGATCTATTTGGACGTTTCCGATTTATCTTTGACTAAAATTTCGACTAGAAACACATGGAGAATTATTAACCGCGAAAGAACACATCGCGACAGGATAAGTCCAGTATGTCGGGAAAAATG
>JAOZMR010000144.1 GCA_029934215.1 Pontiellaceae bacterium
GATAAAGTACAACTGACCGTTTCAGCCGAACAATCCCCACCATCTAGTGCTTCAAGAGATACCAAACTGCTATCGGTTGGCAAGATATCGGTTAATACAACGCCCGTTGCTATTTCACTGCCATTGTTAGTGACAGTTATCGTATAGGTGATATTTTCACCTTGTTGGGCGGTGCCTGGATCGGACTTAACCTTGACATCTAGCACGGATTCTGCTTTAAAGCTTACCGAGGCATTTTGGTCATTTCCGACTGCAAAGTCTTTTGAACCAAATATATAGCCATCTTTGCTGGCGGTGACGGTATAGTTGCTTTCAGCAAGATCGGTGATTTCCCAATTCCCAGCAGCATCGGTGAGGGCAGTTTTATCGCCGATTTGCACCGTGACACCTGCAATTGGATTGCCTTCTTTGTCAAGAATGGTGCCGGAGGCTTTGTAACCGACTGGTTCCGTTAACACTGCTACAGTCGCTTGTTGCGATGTGTCATCGTCCGTTAAGTTTAGTTTAGTTGGGGCAAAGGTGTATTCTTCTTTGCTGACAGTAATAGTATGTTCACCTTTGTGAAGCCCAACAATTTCCCAATTACCATCGTCATCAGTGACAGCAGTTTTATCGCCGACTTTCACGATAGCACCACTAACTGAATTACCTGATTTATCAAGCAATTGACCAGAGGCTTTGTGATCACCCATGATTGCTTTGGCTTCTTCTTCATCAATCTCAGTTTCTTCAGCAAATTCTGCTACTGCCGAGACTTGCACAGCGATAGTTTTACTGACAGTTGAGTCTGCTTGAGATGTCACAGTCAAAGTAATTACGTTATCAGCTTGGCTTGTTGGAAGCGTTACTTGTAAATCTAGTTCTTGAGTTTCGGCTCCGTTAAGCGTTACTGTCGCTGGTAATGTACCTAAATTCCAACCACTTGCATCAGTTACGACGATGTTGTAAGTATCGGTTTCTGGCCCATTATTGGCAACGGTGACGTTGATAGATATAGTTTCACCTTGTTGTCCGGCTTGTTGGTCAGGTGCTAACACCATAACATCATAGATGATTTTAGCTGGTGCAGTCTCAATGTTACTCGCTTCTATCAGGTTGGTTAGGTCAACATTCTCGTTTAACTTGAGATTGTCTGTATGGATTTTAACCTCGCTGGTAGTATTGAATACTTTGCCAGTTATGCCGCCAAGGTCTATGTTTCCACCACTACCAACTGCTAGGGTAATGTCACCAGTTGACGAAATTGCACCTTCGGCTAAGTCTTTCATTTCAATAACAGTGTCTTCACCGCCATAAATGGTGATTTCTTTACCTTCTATTTTGGCATCAGCACCAAGTATAGAGATTGTTGCTGGATCAATCATGACATATCCATAACCAATGATACTACCCATAATAATTTTATTATAGGCTTTGACATACAAGTAGCTATACTTGCCATTGCCACTTTTACCATTGTGAATAAGTCCAGTGTGGAGCAACTTATCAAAGGCTCTAACGAAAGTTCTGCCACCGATGCCTTTGTCACTATCACCGGCTCCGATAACACCGTTATTGACAATGTTTTTGGCAAATGTCGCTACATAGCCACCATTACCATTACGCCATGAGCTACTGCGTCCTTTACCAGAAAGGATTTTAGCATCAGCATAGTTGTTGAGGTTTCCATTGGTACGTAGAAAGACATTACTGCCATGTCCACCTTCATAGAAGTATGGAAAACCATCTATGCCTTGAATTTTACCATAGTTGTCTATGAACGATTTGGCATAAACAAACATATTGGCATAACCATGTATATAGCCATTTGCAAACCAGTATTTATACCAATTGGTTAGTATTCCATGATTACACAAGCCATCAACTATAGTAGTGTTATAGGATGTTTTTATCCGAATAAAGTGGTCTTTTTGAATAGCTACCACGTCATTTATTCCCGGTACACGATTTTCGCTCCAAGTGTTGGGAGAATCCCAAAAACCACTGTTGACAGATTTAATAGTTGGTTCCGCAGAACAAGCTAAAGTCGTGTTTTCATAAACCACAACCAACTTCGGGTGCGAATTAGGGTCTGTAACATTGCTAGAAGAAAATAGCATCGATCTGTAATGCTGTTCATTCTCCAGACGCATCATAAAACCATAATTAGAACCGGAAACCATATCTTTCACTAATGCAGTTACATCAAGATTAGGTAAATCTACACGCAAATATTCACTAACATTAGTATTTGGAATTTCAGCAATGGTCGTCTGATTGTCAGACGTTGTGGCCGGCTGATTATTCCAATTGATTTGGTTTTCATCCCACTGAGCAGTTACTTTCTGCAAAATTGAATTATTGGAACCAGAACGAGTTGACATTCCATTGGATGTGTGCTTATACAAAGACAGTTTAGCCTCAGAAATTACAGCATTTTTTGGAATGGATGACAAATCGAATTGTATAAAGCCTCGGTAAGCACCGGGGCCATAACCGGGAGCATACCAAGTCCAAGCCATAGACCCAAATGCTGTTGATTCTCCTGAGTTTATCGTAGTACCATCTTTTCTGATATTATCAGGTGCAGGAGACCATATCAAAGCGTCTTGACTGGGGTAAAAAGTTGTGGTTATGGTTGATTTTTGGTCGAAGTGTGCTATACAACTCTTCACTTCATCCATTATCACGGTATTTGGATTGGTACTGCCTGAACAATCAGCTGTCCAATTACTAAACTGATACCCACTATCTGGTGTGGCAGTTAAAACAACTTGAGTATTTTCAATATAGGTTTCAGTGCAATCTGAACCGCAGTTAATACCATTTGCTGAAATTGTACCATTACCAGTTTTGCTGACAGTTAAATCAAAAGTAGGAAGATTCTCTTCTTGTGTAACTGTAACAGTTTGCGGGCTATTTTCCGCACCGTCAGCCGTCACCGTTATTGTAGCAGTTCTTTCATTACCAAAATTAGCAGTATAATTGACGGTGGTTGTGCCATCATTAGTACCAGAGGCACTGTTAATGGTTAGCCAATTGGCATCCGTTTGGGCTGTCCAGTTTATTGGACATCCGTTAGTACTGACATCAAATGAAACTGTACCTGTCTCACTCAAAACTTCTTTGACAGTAGGAACTATAGACAAACCAGCTTGACACGTTTCAGCAAATGAAACCTCAATCGTATAATCAGAAACTATATTTTTGAAGGTATAAGAAAATGTAGTTCCACTTGGAGTAAATCCATCATACGGGTCAGCACCATTAACTTTGACATCTGCGATACGATAACCTTCATCAGCTTCTATGGTGAAAGTTTGCTCTGAATCGTAATCAACCACCAGTTTACCAGAGGGTGAAATGTTACCGCCAGTATTTGCAGTTGCGTTTATCACTGGTGTTTTGATGATTCTATTAGTTACCGTATTGGTATCAATAGGAACATTGTAATCAAAATAAATTGATGCCTTATTTTGAATAACTGTACCAATTGGATTGTTTGGCTTAAGTTGAACTTTAAACTTAAAGAAGCCTTGGCTTTCCAATTCATTTACGTTTTTGGACGGAAGCATAATATTGTCAAAATGCCATTGAAGAACGTTGCCTTCGACAATATCAAATTGGTAGGGATGACTAGCAGCCCCTAACGTAAGTGTTGTTAAATCCAAACGTTCGGTATCAATTGAATCACGAACAGTCACAAATATCGCTTCAGCAGTGCCTTCATTTTGAAAATGCACGGTATAGCTGAATGATTTTTGATCTTGCTTAATATCGCCATCGGGAGTAACTTCTTTGCTATTGGGATCGTAAGAACCTACCACTTCAGCGTCAATACACTCTTTGTTGTCAAGAGGTGTTTTATCGTTGTTTAACGGTTCAACTTCAGCACAAGAATTTAGCAGATCGCCAAGATTCATTGTGGTTGGTACATTAAATATAACAGTAATAGTACGTTTTTCATTGATTGCCAAATTTGAAAAAGACCATGTCAGTGGATTTATACCGCTACCACCACCAGCATCTATTACCGTCAAATTATTGTCAAACTTAAATGAAATGCTGCCATCCATTACCTTGGTACCCACATTTTCATACACAATGGTGTACTTTTGGTCAAAACCGGGACGAGCTTGTGTCGCACCAACGCTAATTCTCAAGTCTTGAACATCAACATCTATAATGTTGGGAAAATCTTGGTTAGAAGTATTAGTACCACTGGTTACGTTCACCGTGTATGGCACACTGGGACAACTGCTATTATGTTGCCAATAAGGCACTGAAGGAACTTTATCAATTGTGTAAGTGCCAGATTGCAATGGTAATGTGTAATCACCATCAATATCCGTTGCTGTGTAATAATTGTTAGAGCCTGTAGTAGCCTTGACTATCCAGTTTTCAAATCCAGAATCGTTGCCATTAAATTCACAGTCAGGAGTATCGGAATCAAAGAAGACTTTTCCTGATACCACTCCGAGATTAGAAAAATCGTCATAAAAATAAGCTGCATCATTATGAGGAGAACCAACAATGGCATTATCACCAGAAATAGAGACAGCATAACCAAACCCATCCCGTGTTCCATTCTCAGTATCACAAGCAATTAATTTTTGAACTTGTGTCCATTCCTCATTAACGTTTTTAAAGATATAAGCTGAGCCTGTTTCGTTTTTTGTTAAGGGATTAAGAAAACGTCGTGTAGGATTAAACGGTCTAAGAAATGTTCCTACGATAATATAATCACTGTCTATAGAGACAGAAACATGTCTTCTAATAAAAGAGCCAATCTGATTGTCATTTTTATGATGAGTATTAGGAATCAATTTATGTGTTTGTACCCAAACTCCACCGTCGTTTTTAAAAACATAAACAGCTACAGAACTATTGACACCAGTTCCATCAATGGCACTAACAATAGCATAATTGCCAGAAATAGCAACTGACTGTCCTAAAGAGTTTCCCTGTATTAATTCTTTTGGTGATGATGAAAGTGTATCTACATTAAATATGTACGCGGCACTAGAAACGCCTGCTATAATGTAGTTGTTATCAATCGAAATCGAATTAAACAAATAATGATCAGATTGGCTATAGGAAATATTTGACTCCATGTCAGGAATATTGTTATGTGAACCCCAACCATCCGTAGGTTTCTCAAAAATATAGATATCTTGATATGTTTGGTTAGAATCACAAACATTATTGTTCATGATAGTTCCTTTTGTTTCTGAGGTAACAGCAATATAATCATTATATGCAGCAAGTTTTACTCCAAAAGAACGATTATCAACAATACACGGTTTTGGGGGTAAGGAGCTTGATTCAAGTGTTTTTACAGGGGTGATTGTACCATTCCAACCATCTTTCGGTTTATCAAAAATATGTACATAGGAAGGAAGTGGTGATGAAATGGAATATTTAAATACATAGCTTCTAACAACAGCGTAACTATCTGTTATAGCCACTTCTGTACTATACCGGGGGAATTCATTGGTTGCAAATGAACTAAAATCTAATATAGCCACTTCTTTCCAACAATTTTCTTGCTTTTTATAAATGTGTGCTATGTTATGAGCAAAGCTACCTACAATAGCATAATCACTTAACAACTCTACACGACTTCCAAAAAAATTAACTTCTGGAAAAATTCTATAAGAATCAGAACATTCAGAATCACAAATACATTTTGGAGAATTTATTGGTGCTTGCTGGATAATTTCCGCATTTTTAGGACTATCACTTGCATTAGGAGCCTCAACTGTAATTGTTCCTGTGCGTTCTTGACACATAGGATTTTCTTGATAGGCAACTGTGGTCGTTCCATTCCCAAAACCAGTCTGGCCGGATATAATGCTTAACCATGAATCATTTTTTGTTGCAGCCCAGTTGATAGAACAATCGCTACTGTTATTTTCTATACTAAAATCAGTTGTACCACCTGAAGCAGGAACAGTTTGTTGTGTTGGAGAAAGTGATAAAGTTTCAGGCTTAACAATAACATCAACACTGTCTTGAGCCAAAGGATTGGAATCCTTTATAGTGGCAGTATAAGTTGTGTTACCAGTGGGAGATACAGTAATTGACTCAGAATTAGTATTACCAGTACTCCAATCTACCTGTGTCGAAGAAATGAAAATTTGAATGTTGTCTAGGCCCCAATGGTCATTACGGGTCTGATGAGTAACTCTCTGTCTCCAACTGAACATTATATTGTTAGTTGCTAAAGGAACAGTTATATTTTGACAGTAGTTGTTCCAGTTAACATCAGTTAGATTTGGATCAAAACCACCATTAGGAGTCCAATCATTAATGGTATTCCAAGTGCCGCCATTATCTGTGGAAAATTCGAGATATACGCCTTCGTGAAACCCTTGTGGAGTTGTATCACGTTCTGGTCCCTCACAATTAATATTGCTAGGATTATTAAAAGGAATAAAATCACCTCCTTGTACTGAATATCTCATATCAAAACAAACTTGAATATTTTGGTTTCCATTAAGTAAAAACGTCTCAGTTGTGACACCTCTTTCCTGTTCACTTGCATTACCAAACCACAAATAAGGGTCTATTGAACCATTGGGGCCATTTCCACATGGGTTATCAAATTGTGCTTGTCCAGTTTGTTCTTCGTTCCACCCATTTCCAAGAGTTTCATCATTGAAATTGTTATCCATTAAGGATTCACAGGAACTATATAGAGTAACAGATTCACCCGGACAGATTTCAATGGGGCCAGAAGGAGTAATAGAAATATCGCATTGGGCAAAAACTCTTGGTACCATTAACACAGTGACAAAAGCAACAAACACAACACCACGCCAAATAGACGCAGGAGATTTCAGGGAACTAGCTCCCACAGTAGATACCACCGGCACATCCGGCGAAAGGGTAACAGATAACCACCGCGTCACCGGCAGTAATCGGCTTATCCCACTAAAGATAGCGAGTATGCCCGCTATTAAGCATTGCCCAAGTCCAAAACCACTTGAACAACCGGAGGAAAAGTCCTCCAATCGTCGTACCCAATTGGTACGTTTGTATCGAGTTGACATAATTTAATGTCTCCTACCAGGTTAAAGTGTTTAAGTGTGATAAAAATACACTTGCCCTTGCCACACCTAAACTTAAAACAAGGGAAAGTTTTCAATA
>JAOZMR010000145.1 GCA_029934215.1 Pontiellaceae bacterium
TTCTCGGAACCGTTATGGGGATGATTAAAGCGTTCCAAACCATGGGAAGCCAAGGAATGGGAAAACCCGAAGTACTCGCTGGAAACATCGGGGAAGCACTCATCACCACCGCCACGGGTTTGATCATCGCGATTCCCGCCATGGCGTTCTACTTCTTCTTTAAAAAACGCTTCGACAAAACGCTCGCCACACTCGGTCGTAACCTCGGGTCGCTTTTCGACGCACTCGAAACCGGCGAAAAACCGCTCGCCTTCCTCGACCTCGAAGAACTCGAAAAGCTGAAAGATTAACATTCGTTATTTGGTATTGGGTATTTGTTTTGTGCAAAAAAAGCTAAAACCCGAGCATTGGAATTTTTCTTGCCAGCAAACACTCAACAACCAATAACCAATAACAAATAACCAATCCCATGAAACTAAGAAAAAAAGAGAGTGAAGATATTGCGGTCGATATGTCGCCGATGATCGATATGGTCTTTCTGTTGCTGATCTTCTTCATCGTTGCATCGGCGGTTATCGACGAAAAGAAACCCGTAGAAATCCCCGACGCCGTCTATGCCAAAGTTGCGGAAGACGAAACCGGTCGGTTTCCAATCACTGTAACGTCTGAGGGCGGACTATTCGTTCGGAACGAACCCGTCTCGCTTGACGAACTGAAGGCTCTTTTGGAGCCGGAGCTTGAATTGGATTCCGAACTAAAAGTTGTTTTGCGGTCGGATGGACGTGTGACGTACAAGGTGAACGAAAAGATCATGACTGCGTGTGCAGAAGTCGGAGCCAACGATTTGATCTTCGCTGCGTTTGAGCATTAAGAGGAAGTATTTTGACGGGATAACAGGATGGACAGGATTTGTTTTGGATGCTTTTTGATCCCGTAAATCCTGTAATCCTGTCAAAAAAACAGTGAAACGGATTTAACGATTTGAACGAGCGAAGCATTTTAGCGGCTTCAACGATTTGAACGGGGTACACTATGAAACTAAACAAACAAAACATCTCGGGAGAGCAAAAGGTCGAGCTACAGATTGCACCGTTAATCGATGTGGTTTTTCTCCTGCTCATCTACTTTATGGTCACCGCTTCTCTTATTAAAAAAGAGGGCGACATCGCTTTTGTGCTTCCGGCGAATATTCCTGCGGAAGAGATGAACGAAATGCCGATCGAGATTCTTATCGAGATTACAGGCAATGGTATCGTTCAGGTGGAGGGCATTCGCTTCGATCCTGACAATCGAATGCTCGACGATTTGGTGACCCAGCTCGCTGGACTCAAACAGATTGCTCAATCTCAGGGTGCTCCTTTTGCGGTGAATCTTATTCCCAACAGTGAAACGCTTCATGACCGGGTGATCGATGTGATGGATGCCTGTGCCGCCGCCGGTGTGAAAAATCTCTCCTTTAGCAAAAGTATGTAGGTGAAAGTTTGGCTATGAAAAAATTCGTAAATAAAACAAAAGGGCTGATTCGTGGAACTTCCACCGCCGTGGTGTTGAGTGTGGCGATTCATGCGGCTATCTTCTTCGCTGCGGGAGTCTGGGTTGTCTTTAAATTCATCGACGCTCAAGAGGTTAAGTTTGTTCCTCAGAAAATTGAGCGCCCAAAAATGAAACTCAAAAAACTGCGGGTCAAAGTGAAGGATCAAGCGAAACCCCGAAAAACCACGCAGCGGATTTCCTCTTCGAGAAAATCAGCGGTATTGCCCCCCATTCAGCTTCCGGAAATGTCCGGCATGGGAGCAGGACTCGAAGGGTCTATTGGCGGGTTCGAGGTGATGGCGGATATCGCAAGTATGAGTATTTTTGGGTCTGAAAGTTCTCGCGGAAATGACCTTGAAGGAACGTTGTATCATCTGAAATGGAGTCGAAGCGGTGAGAAAAACTACGAAATGGAGTCAGCAGAACACCAGATAAATGCTGCTTTTGTGGATGAGGTGAATAAGTTTTTAGCGAACGACTGGGATACTGCTGTGTTTGATGAATACGACCGCTCCCCTCATAAAATTTACGCATCATATTTTATGTTGCCGATGTTTGCCTCGAGTAAAGCTCTTAAGATCTATGGAATGCCTGAGGATCGCGAGGCTGGACGTTATGTAATTTATTACAAAGGAAATATTTCTCACCCTAAAGGTGGAAAGTTTCGTTTCTGGGCAACGGGTGACGACTTCCTTTTTATTCGGATCAATGGAAAGCTAATGGTTGATGCGCGACACTCGACAGGAGGTAGCGTTGCGGGTCACAACGCTACGATGGGGCCACCTGAAAAATGGGAGAGCACGAGTGAAGAGCATATGAAACATCTTCTGGGTATGTCGTCTGCAAAAGTAAGTGATTGGTTTGTTATCAAACCCGGCGAGTCGGTTGAAATGGAGGTCTTTACGGGTGAGGATATGGGGGGACGCACGTCTTGCCTTGTTAATATTCAGGAATTTGGGGTGGAATATCCTGAAAACAAATACGGAAGTCCCATTCTGCCCGCATTCAAAACGGCTCCAATACCTCCTCATGTGATTGACGAGTTAGAGTATCTTTTGATTCCTGGAGATACCGATCTTCATGGCGGCCCGATCTTTGGCGCGTATTAACAACTTTTGTTTTGATTTTTATTGGAGATGATATATGAAAAAAACGACTCTTTTACTACTGTTCTTCTCGCTTACTTTTTCCGTTTTTTCAGAGATGCGCGTTTGGAAAGACAAAGCAGGAAAGACATATGAAGCCGAATACGTACGGGAGCTTTTTGATAAGCTCACTTTAAAAACGGCGGGAGGAAAAGAGATTCGTCTTCCGGTGAAGGATTTTTCGGAGCACGATCAAAAGTATCTTCGCGTTATGGTTCCGCCAAATCTGGAGATTGATTTTTCAAAGAAAACATCCATTAAGCCAAAACCGATAGAAATGTTTGATCAAGATAACGACACTGTTACGATTTTATCCACAACTGTGAAAATAATAAAAGACAGTAAGCGTCCTTTCACTTCGGGTTTAAAGGCTGAACTTTTTCTGATTGCCGAAGAGGTCGCAGAAACTCAGTACAAGATTTTGCTCACAAAAACGGATCGTTCCTTTCTGTTGCCGGAGGAAAAAGGGGATTCTTATGAGTTTAAAACAAAGCCAATCGAGTTACAGGTGTATACAGAATATGACGAGAGTTCTCGTCGAGGTCCCGTGTTTGTTGGCTATTTTATAGTTGTTACAGATAAACAAGGGAATGTTGTTCAGGAGAAAACGGATGTTCTTTGGCTGGAAGGTAAAGGACAAGAGCTTCGTTTGCTTTACCAGAACGGTGCGGGTTCGAGATACAGCCGTTACTTTGATAAAAAAACAATTAAAAAGGTGAAAGTTCCTCGAGTTACAGGATCTTTCCCGCGAAATTAAGCTGGGTCGAACAACGTACAAATTTTATATAGCAATGAAACTACTCATTAAACATCTCTCTCCTGTTGCTCGCGAAATGTATAGCGATCATGGGCATTTTCATGATGGCGATGCCGGACTCGATCTTTACATCCTCGAAGACATCACGTTTGACCCGGGCGAAACCAAGCTCATTAAGCTCGGGATCTCCTGTGAGCCTGAAGACGGAAGAGCGTATTACCTCTTCCCGCGCTCCAGCATCTCGAAGACACCGTTACGCATGTCCAACTCCATTGGGCTGATCGACGGCGGTTATCGAGGCGAAATCATGGCGTCGTGCGACAATATTAAAGATTTTTCTTACACAGCAGAAAAGGGGCAGCGGCTCTTTCAGTTGGTCGCCACCGATAGCTCTCCCATTCATTACGAATTAGTTGAAGATCTTTCTGAAACCACACGTGGATCCGGCGGTTTTGGGAGTACAGGGGCTTAGGGCTCACTTTTTAGTGAACGTTTTAACGTAAAAAAAGGAATAGATTATGGGCGGATTTTTCGGTGTGGCTTCAAAACGGGATTGTGTTTCGGATGTTTTTTACGGAACGGATTATCACTCGCATCTCGGAACGCAGCGCGGAGGAATGGCGACACTGAATGATGATGGTAGTTTTAATCATTATATCCATGATATACGAAATGCACAGTTCCGGTCTAAGTTTGATGATGATCTCCAGAAAATGAGCGGGAATAGCGCGATTGGAGTGATTAGCGATTATGAAGACCAGCCGCTACTTATTAATTCTCGCCACGGTCGCTACGCCATCGTAACCGTCGGGGTTGTGCAAAATGCGGAGGCGCTGGAGGCGGAAGCCTGCGCAGTTGGGGTTCATTTTTCTGAAATGAGCGGAAATGAGGTTAATCCGACGGAGTTGATCGCGCATTTGATCAATCAGGGGAAAGATTTCACGGAAGGTGTAACCAAGGCTCAGGATGCGATCGAAGGTTCATCGTCGATTTTGCTTCTCACCAAGGAGGGCATCTATGCGGCACGCGATAAAGTGGGGCGCACACCGATTGTTGTTGGAAAAAATGCGGATGGCTACTGTGTGACTCTTGAAAGCTGTGCGCTTCCAAACCTTGAGTATACAATTGAACGCGAGCTGGGTCCAGGCGAGGTTGTGCTCGTTACCCCAGAAAAGGTTGAGCGTAAGAAGTGCCCAGGCGATTGTATGAAGATGTGTGCGTTTCTTTGGGTATACTACGGATATCCTGCATCCAGTTATGAAGGTCGAAATACCGAGGATGTTAGAAATGATTGCGGAAAAATTCTGGCTAAAGGTGATGACGTGAAAGCCGATTTTGTTTGCGGGATTCCAGACTCTGGAATTGCGCACGCAATTGGTTATGCGCAGGAATCCGGTATACCGTACCGCCGTTCGTTTGTGAAATATACGCCCACTTGGCCGCGTAGCTTTATGCCACAGAATCAGAAAGAACGTAGTCGCGTCGCAAAAATGAAACTCATTCCTGTTCGTGAATTGATCGAAGGGAGACGCTTGCTGTTCTGCGAGGATTCCATTGTTCGCGGAACGCAGTTGCAGGACACGATCAATCGGCTCTACACAGAATACGATGCCAAGGAAATCCATATGCGCCCCGCTTGTCCCCCTTTGGTTTACGGTTGTAAGTTCCTAAATTTCTCCCGCTCCCGCTCGGTCGATGAACTCGCCACGCGCATTGCAATCAAGGAACTAGAAGGTGAATACAAGCATCTCGACGAATATGCAGATTCCACAACGGAGCGGTTTAAAGCGATGGTTGATAAAATCCGCGAGCGACTGAATCTGACATCGCTAAAGTTCCAAACCTTGGACGATTTGATCAAGGCTATTGGTCTGCCAAAGGAAAAACTTTGCACGTACTGCTGGGACGGAGAGGGCTAAAATACGGCTAGGCAGGCTTCGTTTTTTGGGATGACAATGGGGAAAGTATGATTTATCGAACATACGGAAATACAGGTGTAGAGCTTTCGGCAATTGGTTTTGGTGGCATGCGATTTCCCAAGCCAAACGACATCGAAAAGAGCGCAGAACTTCTTCTCTACGCGCACGAAAAAGGAATCAATTATTTCGATACCGCACCGTACTATTGCGGGGACAAGAGCGAAGAGATTTTTGGTCACGCCTTTAAACAACTCCCGCGTGAGTCGTTTCGTGTGTCCACAAAGTGCATGGTTGCGGATGGAAAAGAGTTCAGACGCTCGCTTGAACGCTCGCTACAAAAACTGGGTGTCGACAAAATCGACTTCATGAATATTTGGGGTTTAAAATCTGTTGAAGCGTGGAGGGCGCGCAAAAAAGAAGGCGCATTCCTGGAGCTGGTAAAAGCCCGTGATGAAGGGCTCGTGGATAGGGTGGTTTTTTCCACCCATCTGGGGCACGAGGAGGCAGAAAGCATTTTCGAAGAGGATGTTTTTGAGGGTGTTACGCTGGGCTATAACGCAATCAACTTTCCGTTTCGTGAGCAGACCGTTAGAAGTGCTGGACGACATGGGCTTGGTGTTGTGACAATGAATCCGCTAGCTGGAGGACTGATTCCGCAGCATGCAAAGCGATTCGATTTCATTCGCAGCGCAGACGATCCAGATGTGGTTTCCGCCGCCCTGCGCTTTATTCTCTCGAATCCAGCTGTGACGTGTGCGCTCATTGGGTTTTCCTCAAAAGTGGAGATAGATCAAGCGGTTACGGTGGTTGAACACTTCGCCCCGCTTTCGGCTATGCATTGCGAGGAGATGAAAGCACAGATTACAGACAAGTTTGAAGGTCTTTGCACGGGGTGCGGCTATTGTCTTCCTTGTCCGCAAAATCTACAAATCCCCCGTTTGATGGATGCCTACAACATGAAAATCCTTCAAAATTCGAACCCGCAAAACATTGTGGGACGTCTAAAATTTCAATGGGGTTTAACCCCCGTTGCCGCTGCGGGTTGCACAGCCTGCGGTAAGTGCGAAAAGGCCTGTACGCAGCATCTACCTATCGTCGAACGCCTCGAAGAGATCCAAGCGCTTCAGTAAGGCAAATGACCGATGAGTTGATCTATGGCGTGATCTAGATAGAGAGCATCTTTTCTAAAGGGATGAAGTACGCAACGAATCGACCGCAAAATTGATATTCAAATTTATCACAACTCCAGGCGTAGATCCAACAAACAATCTGGCAGAACAAGCCGTACGCTTCGTTGTGATTGATCGACTTATCACGCAAGGAACGCGTGGCGAAAAGGGACGGAAAAGCAGTGAGCGTTTATGGACAGTCGTTGGAACCTGTTCGATGCAAGGTCGCTCCGTATACGAGTTTCTAAAAAAAGCTGTGCATGCGTATTTTCGAGGTGAGCCCGCCCCATCATTAATGACAGGGTTCATATAAAATTTTCATTTTGAGATCATTTAACCCACACTGAAAATCTAAAAAAGCGATTCGGTTTAGTTCTCCAAATTCCAAAAAAATGGCCTCTTCAGCAGAATCTGTGGGTTGATTTAGGCTCTGGAAGATCCCCCATCGTATGAAGCAGGGCGATTTTGAGCACTTCGTAGCTCCGAAAACCGAAGGCTTTTCTCGTTACCAAATTAACTTTGCGATTTAAACCCTCAACAACACCGGAGGAATACTGCTTTTTCGCTTTGAAATAATTCAGACCTGAATCCGTTAGATAATTTCTAAAAAATATGCGTTACCTGTTGGGCTGGAAC